>VGKZ01000084.1 GCA_016866815.1 Candidatus Peregrinibacteria bacterium
GGCCGGGATCTTGAAGACGCGGCCCGTGTTCGTGAAGCAGAGGAGATCATCATGGTTCATGACATGCAGGAGCGACAGGATCTCGTCATCATCCTTGGTCGTCATTCCCTTCACACCCTTGCCACCGCGGTGCTGTGCGCGGAACTGCATGGGGCTTAAGCGCTTCACGTAACCACCCGTGGTCAGTGCGACGATCATCGGTGCGTTCGGGATGGTGTCCTTGGCGGTGAACTCGCCGACAGCTCCCTTGACGACCGTGGTGCGACGCGGCTCTCCGTACGCCTTCTTCATCTCCGAAGTCTCCTCTTTCACGATCTTATCGATGCGCTTCTTGTCCTTGAGGATGGCCTCGCACTCCGCGATGAACGCGAGCTTCTCCTTGAGCTCTTCATCGATCTTCTTGCGCTCCAGACCGGACAACGTCTGCAAACGCATCTGGAGAATGGCGTCCGCCTGAAGATCGCTCAGTTTGAACTTCTTCATGAGATTCTCCTTCGCGATGTCCTTGTCCGCACTCTTCTTGATGGTCTCGATGACGGCGTCGATATGATCCAGAGCCTTCTTCAGACCTTCGAGGATGTGTGCACGTTCCTTGGCGCGGTCGCGGTCGAACGTCACTCTCCGCGTAATCACCACCCTGCGGTGACCGATGAAGATCTGCAGCATCTCCTGGAGATTCAGCAGACGCGGCTGGATGCCGTCGGCGAGCGCAATGCAGTTGTATCCGAAGCTGCTCTGGAGTTCCGTGTGCTTGAAGAGCTGGTTGAGGACCTTCTGCGGATAACTGTCCTTCTTGAGTTCGATGATGATGCGGATACCCTCGCGGTCGGATTCATCGCGAATATCGGAAATACCCTGGATGATCTTCTCCGTCACGAGGTACGCCATGCGCTCGATCATCGTGCTCTTGTTCACCTGGTACGGAATCTCACTGATGCGGATCTGGAAGCGGCCTTTGACGTCCTCGATCTCCGCTTTGCCACGCATGACGACCGTGCCGCGACCGGTGAGGTACGCCTGCTTGATGCACTCTTTGTCGTAGACGATACCGCCCGTCGGGAAATCCGGACCCTGCACAAACTGCAGCATGTCCTCCACGGAGGCATCCGGGTTATCGATGAGATGCGTAATGGCATCGCAGAGTTCGTTGAGGTTGTGCGGCGGAATGTTCGTCGCCATACCGACGGCAATACCGACAGTGCCGTTCAGGAGAAGGTTCGGAACCTTCGAAGGGAGCACGGAAGGCTCCTTGCGACTGCCGTCGTAGTTCGGACGGAAATCGACAGTTTCCTTCTCGATGTCCTGCAGCATCTCCTCCGCAATCCTCTTCATCTTCGCCTCGGTGTAACGGTAGGCGGCGGCGTTGTCTCCGTCGATGGAACCGAAGTTTCCCTGTCCATGCACGAGCTGGTGACGCATGGAGAAGTCCTGCGCCATACGAACCATCGCATCGTAGACGGCTGTGTCGCCGTGCGGGTGGTACTTACCGAGAACATCACCGACCACAGTGGCGGATTTCTTGAATTTAGCAGTGGAACGGAGTCCCGCCTCGTGCATGACGTAGAGGATGCGGCGGTGCACCGGCTTCAGTCCGTCGCGCGCATCCGGGAGGGCGCGGGCGACGATGACGCTCATAGCGTAGTTCAGGTAACTCTCCTCCATTTCCGCAACCACGGGACGCGGTTCGATGCGACCGATTGTCGACAGGGACTCTCCGCTCTCGGCAGCCTTTTTGGGAGCAGGTGCAGGTGCCTTTTCCGGCACAGAACCCTCTCCTTCATCATCGAAGGGAAGGGCAGCCTGGCCGTCGTTGCTTTTGCCTTTTTTGGCCATGAAATAGAGGAAGTAAGGGAAACTGTGCAATTCCCTCGTCCACGGCATGATAGCGAAACGGGGGAAAAGTGAAAGGGGAAGGAAGTTATTTTGCATTGAAGTGATAAGCTAATGCGGCACGTTCAATGCTCAATGCTCAATGCTCATTGAGCATTTATCATTTACCAGACAATCTATTGCTATCGATTGTTTCAACCCCCATCGGCAACCTCGGCGACATCACCCTGCGGGCGATCGAAACGCTGAAAAACTGCGATGCGGTGGTCTGTGAGGATACGCGCGTCACGGGCAATCTGCTCAAACTGCTGGAGATTCCAAAGAAGGAACTCATCAGCTTTCACGGGTACACCGATCCTTCCAAAGTCGACTTCCTCATAAGGAGACTGGAAGCGGGCGAGCATCTCGCACTGGTGTCCGATGCCGGCACTCCGTGCATCAGCGACCCGGGGTACGTTCTCGTTTCCCGCGTCTCCAGTCTTGCACCTCATGTCCCCATCAACGTCATCCCCGGAGCTTCCGCGTTTCTCGCCGCGCTCTCCGGCAGCGGACTCCCCATCAATGAGTTCGTGTACATCGGCTTCCCTCCGATGAAAAAAGGACGTCAAACCCTGTTCAGATCGTTCCCGGAAGAGGAACGCACGATCGTTCTCTACGAGTCCGTGCATCGCATCGAGAAAACACTGTGTGAGATCGCGGAGGCGCTGGCCGGCCAGCCGGAACGCAGAGTGGTGATTGCGCGGGAGCTCACGAAAATGCACGAAGAGTTCGTCCGTACAACAGTCGCAGGACTTCCGGACACAGCAAAGACGCTGACGAAGAAAGGAGAGTTCGTGGTGGTGATTGGTGCTGTGTAACCCCTATGGCAACACCAGACTCGGGTTGATATGCGTGCCATTTCTGATGACTTCAAAATGGAGATGCGCACCCGTCGTCATGGGACCTGCGCCGTGCGTACCCGGTGTTCCTCCCGAAAGACCGATCCCCTGCCCCGAAGCCACCTCGTCCCCGGTGGAAACGGCAATCGAACTCATGTGTCCATAGAGAGTGGCATAGCCGTCACGGTGACCGATGAGGATGTAACTGAACCCGCTCTTACCGCCGTCGCGCGCAAGGAAGACGATACCGTCGGCGGAACCCGGCGCCTGCCAAGATGTGCTTGCTCCCCACGGGCTCGGCGCTGTGGATGAATTCCTCAATGATGGCCGTCAGAAGCTGCGCCTGGCGTTCGTTCATCACTCACCAGTATAGCAGTCATGGGACTGGAGTGCTAATGGGAATCCCCCACAAAGAGGGTACACAATGCACAAAAAAGCCGTTGCAAAGGCACTGCTTACTTTGGATTTTTAGCGTCTTCCGAATAGCTTAGCAAGAAAGCCACGTCTCTGAGATGTTCCTCCCGCTGATACCGTCGCCTCAGCAGTGACCGGAGACTCCGAGCGTGGGGCATTCTCCCTTTCAAGCTGAAAACGGTACCCCGAGGTGTCTACGAATTTGTAAGCTTTGTTGCAAACGCTGCCCATGAGCTGTCTGTACTCCGGTGCGGTGACAAAATCACGGTTTCCCTTTTGCAACACTCCAATCTCGGTTTTTAGCATGCGAAGTGCTGGCGCAACATCAACACTTTCGTCGCGCTTACCCGTGAATCGATCTGCTCGCACAGCTTTGTCGTAGACAGCCTGCATTGCACCGATTTTTCCGCTGAGTTGCTGATTGCGCATGGTGCGAGCCTGCTCTCGTGCTGCAGTGAGTAGTACGGAAAGGGTCCTCACTTGCTCAGCGGCTGTAGTGAGCTCTTTCGCATGAGTGCTCATCGCCGGCCGCAATCGACGCATATCATCGGCTTCGAGTGCCTGCTGCAGCACACGCCCTTCAGGTGTATTGTCTTGCATTCCAACAAAGTTATGTACGTGGGCTTGAAAGTCCGGCTCGAATGCAATGCCAGATGGTATCTGTGAGAGATCGATCTCACGAAGACGTTCGCGTACGCCCTGAAATCTCGTGAGTTCCCCGTGCAAGGAAACATCTGCCTCACTTGCGATCTCTTCCAACGTACGAACTGCCTGATCAAGAGCGGCAACCGCATCTTCTTTCATCTTCTGAAGCTCTTCAAATTGGGCAGTTGCCTCTCCATGCTGTGCAGTGATTTTCTGTTCTCGCATTACCTCTGCAAAACCCGTCAAGTCGCTGCCGATCTCCAATAGCTCGGCCTGAGATGCGTGCAATGCGGAGCATTGACGAGTCCAGCGTAGTTGTAAGTCATCCCGCGGTTGCTCTGGACCTAATGGCGAAGGAGAATTGGCAGTCATAGGAATATGCGTATAGATATATTGTATCATAATTTTTAATATTTAACAATATTCATATCTTTCTGCTCTTTAGAAGCAAAATAAGGGTGCGGCAAGCCGCACCCTGTCCGGTTTTAGTTCTTCAAAACAGCAATTTTACGCTAGCAATGAAGAAGAGGGCTGAAATTGCAGCTAAGACTCTCCGCAGATGCAAAGAAGCTGCCGCACGATCATGACGCTGCCGTGCGTCATTCATGTGCTGAATCTCGCGCACTTCCAGAAGCAGAATGCCAAGCGCTATCAAGAGAGTGGACAAGTGTGAATTCATGACTCGGCTCCTTTCTGGGAGATATGTGAAAAACCGGAAGATCACTGTACACGAAAACACCCATGTCCAATGGGCAATACTCTGCCTTCCTACTTCTTCGAAGTCTTCTCCAATCTCCTCTTGAAGCGCTCTACGCGACCACCGCGAGCATCGACCTGCTTCTTTCCGGTGTAGACCGGGTGACACATACGGCAGGTTTCAATGCTCATGGACGCA
>VGKZ01000085.1 GCA_016866815.1 Candidatus Peregrinibacteria bacterium
TTTTTGGTATACTGCCGGACGATTTCCCCCCATTACCCCATATCCACCATACGCACCGCCCCCGTACTCAGTATCCTGGCTATGTCCCTCATGCTCTTCGGTTGTTCTTCGGTATCGGAAAGGGTGGTGGAAGACGCCATGGAACAGGAAGGAAACGAGAACGTCGATGTCGACATGAACCGCGACGGTTCGATGGAGATCGAATCGGACACAGTGAAAGTCACTACGGGCCAGAACATTCCGGCGGACTGGCCGCAGGACATTCCGTTGCTGCCGGGAGCAACCATCGAATCCTCGATGTTCGGCACGAACAAAGAGACGAACGAGGTCGGCGGCATGATCACGCTCTCTACGGAAATGAGCCCGCAGGATGCCCTCGACTTCTACGCCGACGCTCTCGGCAGCGACGGCTGGACAGAGACTGCCCGTGCCACCATGGGTCCGAGCTCCGTCCTCTCGATGACGAAAGACGGCAGAGCGACGGCAGTCATGGTACAGAGTGACGGCGCCAAGTCATCGGTGACACTGACCATCGGCAACGAGTAAGGAATGTAACAGAAAAACACTGGCGCCTGTCGCCGGTGTTTTTTATGATGCGGTCATATGCATACCGTCCGGTTTGTTCATACCGGAGGAGCGTTCGAGGCGGAGAACGGCAGGACACTCCTGAGCATCGCCGACGAAAACGGCAAGTCCGTCCAGCGCGGGTGTAACAACGGCATGTGTGACATATGCAGACTCAGAATAGTGAGAGGAGTGGAGCATCTGCTCAATGCCAAGACACAGCGGCCATTCGCTACATCACGCGTCCAAAGCTGCATCGCGGAGATTCACGGCGATGTGGATGTGGAAAGGTAAAACGGCATCACTGTTGCGTACCGGCATCGGGAAAATATTTCTGCTGCAAACGATCTGCATTTTCTGCGAAATACGGAAGTTGTTTCCTCATTTCACTGATAATCATACGGAGCCGCTGCGGGTGCTGCGTACGCAGTTTCGACAACCGTGACATGCATGCCGATATGACAAGGGCACGAACCCCTGTTTTTACTCCGAAATACACCGCACCGATACCGGCCATGATATGCCCAATGTCGGGGATACGTTCTTCCTGAACAAACAGGACGGCAGCTACCGCCGCTAGCGTGGCCTGGACGCAAGCTTTCACTTGGTATCGGGAATCCAGAATATCCGAACCGATCACCGCAACGCCGTGGTCGAGCGACTGATTCTGGAACTTCAGGCGTTTTCTATACTCTTCATGTTCTTCGGCGTTCATAAAAATGCAGGAAGGCACGGTAACGAATGATGAAACGACGTACAACGAAAAACGGCCCCTTTCGGGGCCGTTGCGTTTTCAAGACGATAGAAAGCTTACGCCCTGCTCGCCTGGAAGCATGCCTTGCAGAGAACCGGCTTGCCACCCTCGGATTCGGGGCGCGGCTTGAACGGAACCTGGCACTCTGCGCCACACTGTGCGCAGACTGCGTCATGCATCTGGCGCTGGCCGCCTCCGCCGTTTTGCGACTTGCGGGCTGCGCGGCACGCCTTGCAACGCTGAGGGGCGCTGAGACCCTTGGAGTTGTAGAACTCCTGTTCACCCTCGGTGAATGTGAACGATGCGCCGCAATCGCGACACGAGATATCCTGATCTGCCATGATATGGAGAAGGAAAAGAATGAATGTCCGCCACTGAATGGCTTGGGCGGTGAAAGCTGGTTTCCTTCTCGCACCACGAGAACGGGTTTTTGAAGGTCTACCGAGTGAATTATGCGGCTTTACTACAACAAAGTCAACAGAAATGTCAAAAGAGATTGACTCCGTCTATGGCGTATCTAATGGTGATACCCCGTCCCCTTACGTATCTGCAGAGCCCGGTAGAGTTGTTCAAGAAATACCAATCTGCAGAGCTCGTGCGGTAGGGTCATCTCACTCAGGCGCACTATGCGGTCGGCATGTTCCCGAACGGCATCGGTCAATCCGTATGCGCCACCGATGACGAAGGTGACTGAAGTACCGTGGTCGGCCGCCACACCCAGAGCATCGGAAAAGACCTGAGACGTCATCGCCTTGCCGCGCTCATCCAGCACCCACACCTCCCCCGCTGTTTTTTCGAGCTTCTTCAGGAGCGCAACCGATTCTTCCGCCTGCTGCTTCACAGGATCTTTCTGCTTGGAGGCAGGCACTTCGATTGCGGTCAATCTACCATCGTGCGCGATGCGCCGGAGATACTCGGTGCACCCTGCGATGATCCACGGGGTCTTGAGCGTGCCAACGCAAAGGAGAGTGATGTGCATGGAGCTGTGAGTTGTGAGCTATGGGCTGTGAGCTATGAGAACGATACTTCTACAGAGACGTCCTCTCCAAGCTCAAAGCTTAAAGCTCGTTTCATTTCCTCTGCAGCACCGCAACCGTTTCAATGTGCGCGGTGTGCGGGAAGAGATCGACCGGTTGCACGGACCGCAAATCGTAACCGCCTTTCAGGAAGGCACCAAGGTCACGGGCAAACGTTCCCGGGTTGCAGGAAACGTACACGATCTTCTGCGGCTTGTGCGCCAGCACCGCTTCGGTTGCCTTCGGGTGCAGACCGGCACGGGGAGGATCGAGCACGATGACGGAGAAAGCGTATTTCCCGCCGGCCTTGAGCTGGTCGAGAAGCACCTGCTCCGCACGCCCCTTGAAGAAACTGATATTGCCTATGCGGTTCTTTCCCGCGCTCTTCAGTGCGTCCTCAATCGCCGTCGGATGACTCTCCACGCCGACGACTTTCTCGCAGAACCGTGCGAGATACTGACCGATCGTTCCCATACCGCAGTAGGCGTCCAGTACGACATCTTTGCGATTCAGGTCGGCGCAGTCAGCGATCGCCTTATAGAGTTTTTCCGCAGCGAGCGTGTTGGTCTGGAAAAACGAGAATGGGGAAATTTCGAACGTCAGATCGAAGAGACGCTCCGTAATGAAAGGCCTTCCGATGAGAGTGTGTACCTTCGGCATTTCGGGTTTGTCATTCATGCCGTGATTTTCGATCACGAGCAACGAAGTGAGTCCGCTCCTTCCTCCAAAGCGCATGAAATGCTGGAACAGCGGCTCGAGTTCTTTCTTCCTCGCCTTCACGATGAACGCAATCATGTGCTCGTTGGTCTGCACGCCACGCCTCAGCAAGAGAGTGCGGAGAATGCCTTTGTGCGTCTTCGGGTTGTACACAGGGAGCCTGGTGTCCTGCATGAACCGGCGGACATCGGAAAGCAGCGACCCTATCTGCTCATCGTAGAGGTGACATTCGCTGATCGGCAGCACCGTGGACCACTCTCCCGGCTGGTGAAAACCGATCGTCGGATTCTCGTCGAAGTAAATCCGTTTGCCGGCCTTCTCCTCCGTTCGCATGTTTGCAAAACCGAAGCTCATCTCCAGCTTGTTTCTGTAGTGAAACACCTGCGGACTGGGAATGATCTTCAGAACGCGCCCGGGCAGCGTCGCACGGACATCCGCGTCCACCGGCGTCAGATGTTCGAGTGTTTCGCGGACGATGTCCTCCTTGTACTTAATCTGCTTGTCGTACGGCAGGTTCTGCCAGGTGCATCCGCCGCAGTCATGAAAGTGCTGGCACCGCGGCTGAACCTCATCCTTTGCTCTGCGAAGCACCTTGAGCACTCTGCATTCCAGATAGCGCTCCTTGTTCTTCGTGATGACGATCTGCACCTGCTGCCCTGGAATGGTTCCGGGGACGAATACTGCGATACCGTCGATATGGGCCAATCCGGCGCCCCCGAAGGTCAGTGTTTCGATCGTGACGGTGTGCTCGGTTCCAGGCTTGGCAGAAATGCCTTTAGGAGGCGTTTCAGAGTCCTGAATGGGCGAATCTGTGCTAATTGACATTTTATAATAATTATAGTATAAATACCTCCTTTTTTATCCGATTTTCATGAGAACGAAAGCCCAGCTGCTTCTCATCGGCCTTCCGCTCCTGCTCCTCGCGGCCGTCCCGTCCACGGGAAAAACGGGCACACGAGTCTTTTCGTATGAGGCAAGCCTAGCAAATCCGGTCACTGACGCAAGCGTGATCAGCGTGGAAAACGACACACATATGGTCGCTCCCCCACCGAGAAACCGCAACCCTATAGCAAATCCGATCGGTAAGAGAAAGTCCCTGGCGACAAAGTTCTACAGGACGGCATCCTCGTTCTCTCCGTCCACTTCGCAGACCTCGCAGACCTCGCAAACCTCGCAAGCCTCGCAGACCTCTCAAACCTCCTCGTTCGCTCCCATCGCGGTGGTACCCAAGCCACGCAATGCAGCAGCACAACTCCTCGCCGTCGTCGATCAGCCGGAAATCAACGATACGCACAAGCGCATCGCCAACGAAGTTCTGCTCACGGTTCTCCCCGAACGCTGCCGCAATACCCTGAAGAATTTTTACGTGCGCTACGAGAAGCAAAAGAGCAGGGGTTTGGCCGGCAAGGATGTGATGATCCTCGACGGCACGGTGCCCGACTCGGAATTCCGCGCACTGTTCATCCATGAATCCGGACATAATATTGATTTGGGATGCCTCCAGGGAACGGAAGAATCGGGCAACAGTGCGTACACCGACGGGGAGGATCTCATCTACCGCAATGATCCGAGCATCGGGTACTACAGTATTTCG
>VGKZ01000086.1 GCA_016866815.1 Candidatus Peregrinibacteria bacterium
CTGCGAGCTGGGAGATGAAAAGGTACTGGGCGTGGTTCGTGTCCTGATACTCGTCGACGTGCAGATACCTCCATGTTTCCTGATAACGTTTGAGTACTTCAGGGACTTCATGGAAGAGACGTACGGTTTCCAGTATCAAATCATCGAAGTCGAGGGCGTTCGCCTTGAAGAGTTCCTCCTGATAGCGCTTGTATGCCGTGACGACACTTTGCATGCGGGGAGTTGTGGCCTGCGACTGCGCGTCGCGCGGTGTAAGTGCTTCGGACTTGAAGCGTCCGATGTATCCCATCGCTGCGCGGGGTTTCAGTTCTTTGTCGTCCATTCCCATCTCTTTCAGAATGTCTTTCATCAGTTTCTCCTGGTCGTCTGTGTCGTAGATGACAAATGTCCTTTCACGACCGAGGTGTGTGATGTCCCTCCGCAGAATGCGTGCGCAGATGCTGTGAAATGTGCCCATGACCGGCAGCTTTCCTGCATTGAACTGCCACAGGCTCATGTCTGCACCCTGCGTGATGTGCAGCAAGTTCTTGATGCGCTCTTTCATCTCGCTCGCTGCCTTGTTCGTGAAGGTGACGGCGAGAATCTGCCACGGCTGCACCCCCTGTTCCATGATGTGCGCAATGCGGTGCGTCAGCGCTCTTGTCTTTCCGCTCCCCGCACCTGCAAGGATCAGCAAAGGGCCCTCCGTATGAAGAACCGCCTGTTTCTGCGGCTCATTCAGGTTGGCGATGATGTGATCGGAGGCTTTCACCGGAGGATTGTACCGTCCTTAGTCTCCGGACACCGCAGACTTCGTCAGTTTCTTCGCAGCGGTTGAAAACGCTGTGCCGATGTTCGCATTGGTCGCTCCACGTTCGATGCGAAGCTCCTCGATCTTATCGAGATGTCTGTCGAGCATGCGTTCGCGGGTACCCGTCAGCTCTTCGTACCCTTTATGAACGGTTTCAAATCGCGCTTTCACGGTGTCCATCTGTTCTTTGAATTTATCCCACTGCAGCTTAAAAGCACCGAATAACGAAAGCATCTCCTGGGACTGTTCTTCGATGCTGAAGCTGTCGATTGACTGACGGATGACAGCGAGGATCGCGTACAGGCTGAGAGGGGAGCAGAGGATGGTCTTGCCGCGCATTGCTTCATCGATGAGTTCCCTGTCCATTTCGTTGATGAATCCGAAGATTTGTTCGTTCGGCACGAAGAGGAGCACGTAGTCGACCGTCTGATTTTCAGGGTTGATGTAATCGCGCGTCCGGATTTCTTTCAGGCGGTCGCGGACGTCCTTCAAAAACTTCTTCTTGTATTCCTCGCGGTCTTTTTCCGACTTCGCTTCGACGTACAGCTGATAGTTGTTGAACGGGAATTTCACATCCATGTTCAGCTTCAGCCCCTGCGGCAGGGCGAAGGTGAAGTCCGGCTTCGAACCGGAATTCTCCAGTTTCTTCTGCTTGATGTAGTTGATGCCTTCGACGAGGCCGGAAAGACGCAGCACGTCTTCCGCCATGCGTTCACCCCACTGACCGCGCCCACTGTTGTTCGACAGCGCGTTCTTGAGTCCTTCTGCGGTACCCGCGAGATCCTTGATCACCGTTGCTGCATTTTCGAGTCGTGTATCGATCTTCCCGAATTTCTCCGCGCGGTCCTGCTCTATGGCACGCATCAACTTCTCCACTTTGCCAAGATCGTCCTTCATGTGCTTGAGCGTTCCGTCGATCACATCTTTCTTCCCTTCGAGTTTCGATTCCGCAAGTTTCAGAATCTGTTCCGTCTGCTTGGCAACGACTTTTGCCGAGAGGGTTTCCGCGACCGACTCTGCGTCGGCATAGGATCTACGTGCCAATGCGTATGCGGCGATACCGCCGACCAGTAATCCGATAACGAGTCCGAGGAGGAAGGGGAGAGTCATGGAGGGTAGTCTAGCACGAGGTGTATGGTTGTCCACCTTTTACATTCCCAGAGCAAGGAAGTTTCCAATGCATCCGGCGTTTTCCGCTATTTTCTTCGGAGACCTCGGTAACGTCGGATACCTTCATTCGATCAAAAACTTGCACTTTCTTTCGTTTTTCGTATACTTCCCTTGTCCTCGCTCGTCCCCGGAACTCCCACGGACAGGCGCGGCATGAACTTCTTTATGCTTGTTCCCAATCTCCTATGTCTCTCAAGCGCACTGTAAAGAAGAAGCTGATTTCCAAGCACCAGACCCACAAGAAAGACACCGGTTCTCCGCATGTGCAGATCGCCATCCTCACGAAGGAAATCGATCTACTGACCAAGCATCTGCAGGAGCACAAGCAGGACCACTCCGCACGCAGGGGGCTCCTCAGCAAGGTTGCACGCCGCAGAACGCTGCTCAACTACCTCCGCATGAACGTTCCGACGGAGTACCAGAAGGTGATCGAGGAGAATAAGCTGAAGAAATAGGAGAGGGTCTGGTTCTCCTTTGCCGCGCACAATGGTACTATGTGTCTTCGTATGGTCGTACCGTCACGTCATCTGCAGGATCTCTACGAGCTTTTTGCATCAGTAGGGAGCGAGCAGGAGGCCAAGATGCTTTTGGAGGACATCCTGTCACCGCAGGAAATCGCATCGCTTACCGAGCGGTGGCAGCTCATCCAAGCACTGCATAGGGGGGTAGCGCAGCGCGATATCGCCAAAGATCTCGGCATTTCGATCAGCAAGATCACCAGGGGATCGCGGATGCTGCAGTTTGGCTCGGGCGGATTCGCACATTTTCTCAAAAAGCTGAGGAAGTGAAGATTTCCCTCGCATTTCCTCTTGATTTTCTAGAGCGCGAGATGTACTGTTGTACCAGTACATGAGTACAATTCCTCACGCACCAACGGAGAAAGTTACTGCAGAGCGCACTGCCTGGCGCAGCTGCAGACGTAAACCGCTGTTCGGCTGGCGGCGCTCATGATGTGTTGAAACGTTATGACCCACCTCCGGAGAGCGGAGGTTCTTTTATATTTCCCCTTTTTCTATCATGCCATCTTCTCCACAGTCTGCGCCCGATGTATTCACGCTCTTCAATCTGCGTGTAAGTATCGATCCGCGCAGCACCAATATCATCGGTAAACATGTCGTAGGGGACTACTTCGATGTCATCGGCGAAGACATTTTCTTGCCCGAAGGACAGGGATTTTCGCTCTACGCACTCGCCTCCATTCTCCCGTTGCTTCCTGCGAAACAACGGAAGAATCATCCGAATGACTTTATGGAAACCGACGATTTGATTGCCGATCCGGATGTGAATAGCGGTGCGGTGTACCACATTGCAAGGACCGGTGAAACCGTGTTCCGGCACAGCGAAGTCTCGGGAAATGTTTTGCCTTCTTCCCCGTCCCACCATGCGTAAAACCGATACATTCCTCACGCGGTTGGATTGCTGTGATGACCCTTCTACACAGAAGCGTACGCCACGCCGTCCGCTGAACGATCTTAGTACATTTGTCGTTGAACGCCTGCCAACACTGCTTGCAGATACTAAAGCACAGGAACTGCATGATGAAGCAGAGCAGCTTGCATCACAGGCAGACCCGACAGGGCGGGAGTCTGCTTTGGCTTTACTTGATGCAGCCATGCTGCAGCGTGCCGTACTCTCGGTAGGTGGAAAGCCTGGTCCGGAGATTGCCGGACTCGTTGAGCATATCTCCGGAAGCATCGAGAGTATTCCGGGTCTTACATACGAGGGCGTCATTCATGCGAACCCTTTGCAGGCGGATCCTCGCGTATTCGGTTCAGGAGAATCGGCCCGTGCGGAGTTGTTCTTCTATGATGTGCATGCACGCATTGAACAGCAGCTTGCCATTGTCATATCGCGCCTGTTCCAGCTTCTTGCTGCAGATGAAGGGGATACAGAGAGCACACGAGAGGCTATCGCTGCTGCACAAGACGGATTTCACGTTATGCAGAAGGGATTCCGCGCCTTGATGCATGATTTGTCTAAGGATGCCTTCAGCAGCATGCGCAGATATTTCAGCAATGATCACGTGCAGGGTATGAGCGGCCCCAGCGCCCTATTCTCAGCTGGTGTCTACTGTCTTGATTCTCTCGTGCAGGGGCAGACTGCAAAAGTTCGTGCGTTCCAACGCGAACATAAGTTTCTGCGCCAGGAGTATTATCCCCGCACCACTGCTATGGGTGACGGTTTCGTCGGTATCACTGACATGCAGAAGGCAAATTCATATGTTGCCCAAGGGCGGACTATTTCCCTTCATACACAGTGCTCTGATCATGCCGGACTCAGTGAGGATTATGCACAACTACTACATATCGGTGGTCAGACGCGGAAAATGCACATGGGAGTCGTAAAAACATTCCTGCCTGAGGTATGGACGACTACTCCGACTGAAGTTGATGGTGCCAAGGGAACTGCAGGCACATCACCGAAGCAAATATTTGATGAATCCATCCGTATGTACGACGAAGAAGAGCGACGCCATCGTGATAGCCATACTCCTTCAGCTCATGAATAATTCTTTCTCTTCTTCATCTCTGCGCACAGAACTGGCACCCGGGTATTCCATTTCCCGAGTGGTGCGCGGAAACTGGCAAGTGAGCACCGGTCACAATACCGTTCCGCAGGACCGGGAACGTGCCGTGAGAGATATTCTTGCGTACATT
>VGKZ01000087.1 GCA_016866815.1 Candidatus Peregrinibacteria bacterium
TCGTGTACCTCGTTTACTTCTATGGTCTTCAGCATGCGTGCGCCGTGAAGGTATCCAAGTTTCGCAGTCCGGATGTGTACCCTGAGCACTCAGAATCACGGAGGGTCTCCGAACGTTTTGCCCGGGATACCCATATGACCGCGCGCCATAGGGGCCGGAAGGTCCTTCCGGATTTCGAGAAGCACGGAACCGTTTCCCTGTCGCCGAGTAACGGGGAAATGCATCCGTACTACGCGATGGAGTATTTGCACGGAAGGTCTCTGAAGGATGTACTGGACGATGTCGAGAAGACAGGCCGAACGATTTCCCCGCAGGCGGCATTCAACCTGCTCCATGCTCTTCTCCTGAAGATTTCCAGATTTGAGGGTGTTCACCGCGATATCAAGCCGGACAACGTTCAGCTTCTCGATGACGGGATGACGATTCGTCTGATGGATCCCGGTCTTGCCGTGGATCCCACAGAGAATGCACGTCTCACCAAGTCGGATGACGGGGGACTGGGGACGCCGTACTACATGGCTCCTATCCAATTCTATGCCCCTGCACTAGCGAACAAGCTCGACGACCTCTATTCCTCCGCCGCTTTAGTGCATCATCTCCTGACGGGGAAGCCGCCCGTGGAAGGACGTCTTATGCTTATTTCCAGGAAACATGAGGATGCGCTGCGCAGGGAAGGTACACCGGGTTTTGACCTGAGGGACGCGCAGCAGGGCATACAGCTTCCGAATGATGTCCCGCAGCCGCTCGCGACCGCGTTGCGGGCGATGCTCCGAAAGAGCAGGAAATTCCGTGCGCTCACTCCAAGAACGGAGGATCCGCAGGGGTCGGAAGTGACGGATATTCTCGGAGAGTGGCAGGCACATCTTGCAGAATATGTTTCGTTTCCAGATCGCGAAGATCCGTCGATCATCAATCCACAACGTCTTCCGGATCAGGCGGAAGTCGGAGGAGATATCATAGGGTCGAGGTACACGAGGGAGCAGATATTTGCGCTCATGACGGTGGGTGGGGAGCGCGTACTTGCTTGCGGGGAATTGACAGGTCCGCAGGGTCGCAGACAGCCGTGGAAGATGATTGCGTGGTCGGGGGCGGCCGTTCTCGTTGTCGGCGGAGTGGTCATCGGTACTGTCGCGTTTTTGAAGGGTGGTAAGGAAGTCGATGGGAAGTCCACACCGTCGGTGCCTGCTATCGTGGACAAGCAACCGAAGCCTCCGGAGACACTGCTGAATTTGTCTAAGCCGTATCCAAAATCAGAAACAGTGAACAGGGTAGCCGCCAACGGTTTCTCCACTGTGAGTATTGGAGCCGATGACAGAGACATGACGATGTTCATCCTGAAGCATCCCGATAACGCTGCTGCACTGTCGGGCGAAAAGGGTGTGCTCTGTGGCTTCCGCATTGGCTGGAGGACTGGTGCTCTCTACATCACGGGTCTTGATCAGCAGTTCAGCGGAGGCGGGTATTCTTTCAAGCGGAAGGGTGGAAGTGCATTTCGTACTACGATTGATGCAGGCACTGTCGCTTTGCTGCGGAAGCAGATGGGTGCAACCGGTGAGCAACAAACACAGGGGTCGTCTCTCAACATGGTGACGTTCGGAGATCGGGAACAGTGGGTGCTTCTCTATATCGATGGAGAGAAGGAATCTGTTCTTGCAAACATTGGCAGGGAAGCGGGTGACAGTACAACGCCGCGACCGATGGTGTTCCCCTCTGGCGAGGATTGCCGCAGATACCTCGATCAGCAGGGTTTCCGGACGGGAGAATTCACCGTTGCCTATGGTCCGGCCGATGAAACCAAAGCCCGGCTGGAGGGCAGGGATGAGTTCGGCAGAGCGCTTTTACCCGAATCCGATTCCGTTGCACGGCTCCGCGAATTGCACGTATCACTCCGGGGATACCTCGGTCCGGGCGCAGATCTGAACCTCACGCAGAAGTCTGAGCCTTGATTGCAGCTATAATAGTTTCAGCAATCTCTTTCGCCTTGTCCCTGTGGACGCGGTGCCGGACACCTTCGTATGTGTGGAGCTCTGCATGTGGGATCTGTGCAGCCATGTGCTTCCCGTCAGAGAGGGGATTCATACCGTCATCCGTTCCCCAGAAGATAGCTGTCGGCACGGTGATACATGGCAGGACCGACCGCAAATCTTCTGCAGAGGAGTTGATCAGGGTTTGTCGCATCACGGGACTTGCCTTCTCATAGTCATGCACGCGAACGAGTTTGTAGAGCAGCTTTTTCCCCACTGGAGCGAGTACGTTCAATCCCGGAATCGACAGGAAAAATTTTCCGGCTTTCGCCAGTGTGAGTCCTATGATTCTCTTGATATGTCGGGGGTGACGAATGCCGGAGGCGGCACAGAGAAAAAGGCGGTCAATCGGAAATGCAGGTCGGGTGTTTTTCGGATCGCACGCTCTGGCGGCAAGCTTGATAGCGATCCGACCTCCGTAAGAATGCCCGAGCAGCCAAAGAGTCCGATCATTTGCTTGTGGAGCGTTCCTACCGACCCAGTCGACGACCCAGTCGGCGTAGTCGTCCGGTGTCCAGGGCATTTGCGGATCCGGCTCCTCGCCGAATCCCGGAAGATCGGGCGTAAGGATAGTGATTGATGATCCTGCAAGTGCCCTGCGGAGATCCTCAAAGGATTCCTTTGATCCGCCCCAGCCATGGAGACAAACTAACATCATATGTATTGCAGGATACTATGACTGTCACCCTGAGCCTGACGAGGGGCGCCCCAGCCATGGAGACAGAGGAGTACCGGTTTCATGAGGATTCGGTATGCATGCGCCGTTCGGTCGTGATCTGCTGCGCGACGTAGTGAGGGTGCGGCACCTGCGGAATGACGCCACCGAGATCGGTGGAGACGCTGCCGCCGGTATCCAGCCACAGGCTGCCGTAGCGGAGCACGTTCTGGAGGATGCCGTGCTTCTGCGCCTGCACGGCGATGAGGTTCTGGAGATTGAATTCATGCATGTCATCGAATCGTAGCAGCGAGTCCTGGCAGAAGATGACGCGCTTATTCGTGATGATCACATCGACCATCGCTTCACTCAGGATGCGATGGAAGTACCAGTGGTGTACCAGAAGAAGCAGAAGGAGCGCTCCGAGGAAGAGCATGTCCGCGCCGTTTCCGTAGGACTGTGCGTTCAGTCCTGCGGTGATGAAGAGCGTCAGGGCGACCGGCAGGAGCAGAAAGAAAATCACCGTCGGAGGCACGTACTTGATCCAGTGCGTGCTGAATGCCGTGACCGCGTACTCGCCGTTGGTGTTGGGGACGAACTCTGTCACGGCCGGATGAAGTACAGAAATACGGCAGTCACCGTGAGAACGGCGGTACTGATGATGTAGAGCCACATGAGGGCGCGCCCGTGCTTGTGTTCCGCTTCCGCGCGGTTGCTGTTCAGGGAGCGCAGCAGATTGATGCGCTTATGTTGAATATGCAGGAATTCACCGACGACGGCCGCCATGGTCACTACGGAGATGATATTCACCGCGATGATTGCGGCAGAGAGGGTGGATGCGCCGAGGCTCGCAAATGCTTCCATATTCCCAGTCAGTGTACAGCCGGCGATTTGCTCTTAAAATGGGTTTTCTCCGGTATTGCTTTACCGCATAATGCCTGCAGCAGCCTTCGTGTCACGGTAGCTCCCGCCTTCGCCAAGGCTTCGGCGGGCAGGCAGTTGGTATCGCTCATTCTTCTCTTCGTTGCACTATGTCACGGTAGCTCAGTTGGTAGAGCACGGGACTCATAAGCCCGGGGTCGCCAGTTCAATCCTGGCCCGTGACACCAAATACAGTGTCCAATTCCTATCATTTTTTTCGCTTTCAATACGAAAGCAGCGAGTGATTCTTGACTTAGTAAATTAGCACTCTATAATGTCGGATGCTAACTTTTTATTTCTTCCCCCTATCGTGTATGCAGATTATTCCTCGTAAACAGCAGCGGCAGACGGGTTCGGGGCAGCAGGCATTGACCCTGCGTGACGCCATGAACCAGCTTTTCGATGAGTCCTTCTGGGACCCGATGCGCTTCTTTTCCGAATGCTCGCTCCTTCCCGTAGCTTCCCAGCAGTGGCAATTCCTCCCGAGCTTTGACATTGCAGAGACGGACAAGGAGCTTCAAGTGGTTGCCGATGTCCCTGGCTATGATTCCAATGATGTTAGCGTGAACCTCGAGAACGGCGTGCTCACTATTGAAGGAAAGATGGAGGAGCAGAATGAGGAGAAGGACAAGCGATGGTATCGTCGGGAAGCTTCGCACGGCAGTTTCCGCCAGCAGGTCTCTCTCCCGCAGGGCATCGACGTGAAGAATGTGAAGTGCAAGATGAAGAACGGCAAGCTCACGATCACTGTCCCCAAGACGCAGGAGAGCAAGCCGCAAGGACGAACTCTGGCAATCGAGACGGAGTAAGAATCACGGCGGACTGGCAGGTACCCCATATCTTAGACACACTCTAGACAACTTCCTCCGAAAGATATGGGCAAACCACATCGCATTGCTCCCGACGTGAAGGAGCAGATTCTCAAACGCATCAAGGATGACGGCATCCC
>VGKZ01000088.1 GCA_016866815.1 Candidatus Peregrinibacteria bacterium
GTCGTAATAGTGGTTGAGAATGTGATCAAGCGATGGGCCTGCATGACCATTGTATTGATCCTCACATATTTGACGCCTTGTGGACTACTCGTGGAGGGACAGCTACACTTTTTTCATGCAAATCGGTGTAATTGGACTTGGCACTATGGGGGCAAATCTCGCACGCAATGCCGCCCGAAACGGCGCCAAGGTCGCCGTGTTCAACCGCACGGAGGACACGATGCATGCATTCATGAGGCGTTACGGGAAGGAGGGGAATATTGTCCCCTGTAAAACGTACGGTGACATTGCACGCTCGCTGAGCACACCCCGTGTATTTCTGATCATGGTAAAGGCTGGAGAGGCTGTGGATCAGGTCATTGAAGATCTGATTCCGTACTTGGATTCGGGAGATATTCTGATCGACGGAGGAAACAGCCATTATGCGGACACGCAGAGACGCTGCGAGTACCTTGCGCAGAAGCAAGTGTCGTTGATCGGTATGGGAGTTTCCGGCGGAGAGCAGGGTGCTCTTGAGGGACCCAGTCTGATGCCAGGCGGTGATCGTAAGGCGTACGATTTTCTTGAGCCTCTGCTCAAGTCGATGGCTGCGGATGACGGTCTCGGCGGCAAGTGCGTTTCCTATATTGGTCCGGGAGGTGCAGGGCATTTTGTGAAGATGGTGCACAATGGTATCGAGTACGGTCTCATGCAATTGCTTGCGGAGGCGTACGACGTGCTTCGTAAGGCAGGGAAGTATTCCAACGAGGAACTCGCAGAGACATTCACACATTGGAATGAAGGTGATGATTTGCGCTCATTTCTCATGGAGATTACCGCGAGTATTTTCGACCTGAAGGATGGTGTCACCGGAGGAAGTCTCCTCGATGTCATCAAGGACGCTGCCGGGCAGAAGGGGACTGGCAAGTGGACGACACTCGCTGCCATGGAACTCGGTGTCGCTATTCCCACTATCAATGCCGCTGTTGATGCGAGAATCATCTCCGGCAGTCCAGACCTCCGTCTCCGAGAGGATAGACTCCCCTACACACCGGACCTGGAAGAACCCATGCCGCCGCGTCATCAGCTGCGCAGTATGGTTCGTGCGTCCCTGCATTTGAGTTCACTGTGTACCTACAAGCAGGGGTTCCAGATGCTGGAGGCTGCGAGCAGGGAATGGGGCTGGAAGTTGGATTTGTCGGAGGTAGCACGAATTTGGCTGGGCGGTTGCATCATTCGTTCGGTCATTCTGAAGGTCTTTATGGATGTCCTCGGTGCGCACCCGGCCCGCGTCAAGACAGCGCAGAATGTTCTTCATGAATACCTTCGTGGCGAGAGACAGGTGTACTGGAGACTGTTTCAGGAGCTTGCATCCAGCAGAGGCATACCCATTCCTGCGATGGCGGCGAGCCTGAGTTATTACGATGCGATACGTTCCGAGAAGTTGCCGCAGAATCTGATACAGGCGCAGCGGGATTTCTTCGGTGCGCACGGCTTTGAGCGAACCGATCGAGACGGTGTCTTTCACATACACTCCGCAGTATGATTTTCTCCCCGATCTCCGGAAAGCCGCTGATCACGCAAGGGTTCGGTCAGAATCCCGATGTCTATGCCCCCTTCGGTTTTGCCGGCCATAACGGCGTTGACTTCGGCGTCCCCGACGGTACGACTGTGTACGCACCGCATGATGGAGTCGCGACGGTGAAAGACGATGGGAGTTCAGGTTACGGTTTGTACCTCGTGATTGATGAACCAAAGCGCAGAAGTATCCTCGCACACCTCTCCGAGTGCTCACTGGTCAATGGACAGAATGTGTATCAGGGTGACCCCATCGGGAAGAGTGGCCACTCCGGCATGGCAACGGGTCCGCACCTTCACTGGACGTATAAAATCATGAAGAACGGTAGCGTGCAGAATAGAAGCAACGGTTATGACGGTGCAGTGGATGTCACTGAATTTACTCGGTTATGGCAGGATGAGGATCTGCATTACGATGCCGAGTATGCGGACAGCGCGCAGGAGTACCTCTCGATGAGCTTTGGCTCTGATCAGTATTTGAAAAACCCTTCCCGCACTGCGTAGGGTCAACTCTGCTGCGAAAGCAGAGCTGCTCCGAGCGTAGCAGCATTGGGAAGTGATGCCGTTGAAAGTTTCGGAGGGGGAGTGCCCGGCAGCATCCACTTCCCGAGTTCCTTCTCAATCGCTTTGAGGTGGGGCTTGAGTGCTCGTCCT
This sequence comes from Candidatus Peregrinibacteria bacterium, assembly GCA_016866815.1. Lineage (GTDB taxonomy): Bacteria > Patescibacteriota > Gracilibacteria > Peribacterales > Peribacteraceae > VGKZ01. Next base: position 2,212 of record VGKZ01000088.1, read on the forward strand.
GCGCTTCCTCCAAATGCAATGACTTCCGGATCGAGGCTATGGCAGATATTCACACACATCCATGCGATTTCGCGGAAAATCTCCGGACGCATAAATGCGCACACGGCTCCCTCCAGATAATCTTCGGGCTTTCCGGCTGCTTCACAGCGCTTCCCCATAGCTGTACCCGAGAGAAACTGCTCCACATCTCCGCGCTTGTCCGCAGTGTCGTACGGGGGCATTCCCGGTTGAAGCAGCATATGGCCGATTTCTGCGGCATACCCGTGCGCTCCACGGAAAAGTTTTCCATCAATGACAATACCGCCTCCCACCCCCGTTCCCATGGTGATTCCGACGAAAACGCTCGCACCCTTCCCCGCACCCAGCTGAGATTCCGCGTAGGCAAAGCAGCTGGCATCGTTCTCGACGCAGACAGGGAGCTGACAGTCCTTCTTCAGCGTATCGAGGAGCGGAAAATTTTCAGAGCCGGGAATATTCGGCATCCGCACAAGAATCCCTTCAGGATGACGGACGAGACCCGGGACTCCTACGCCGATGGATGTTGTATCCGGTTGAATACAATCACGAATGAGGTCGCGCATATCTTCGTAGACCTTCGGAAGCCTCTGTTCTGCGTGTGTCGGAAGCGTTTTCTGGAACTGAACCTCTAATGTCTTTGCGTCGAAGCGCGCAATGGCGATTTTCGTCCCGCCGAGGTCCACACCGATGAGTGAAGTCATGTACATACTGTACCATGTGGCTTTCGGAATCCGATTGGCAAAGTTGCCTTTGCACCTCATAGGACTTCCGTATACTGGTGGCATATGACTGAGAAGACACGGCGCATCGTCATTCTGATCTACGTGATACTGCCCTTTGTCACAGTCATCACCGCAGCGGTACTGCTGTGGAATCGTTACGTATTCTGGACGGATATCGCACTGATGCTCGTTCTGCAGTTCTTCTGCACACTCGGCATTACCGTCGGATATCACCGCATGCTGACGCACGATAGTTTTAAGGCAGTCTGGCCTGTGCGTGCGTTTTTCATCATGTGCGGATGCATGGCTCTGGAGGGTAAGCCGATCGAATGGGTAGCGACGCATATCAAGCATCACGCGTTCAGCGATGACGATGATGATCCACACAGCCCCCTGAAGAGTTTTTTTCATGCGCACATGGGGTGGCTCTTTTCCTCAGCGAACTTTGCCGATCCGAAGGAGTACGCCCCGGATCTTCTTCGCAACAGACTCGTCGTGTTCATCGACCGCTTGTACTTTCTCTGGGTCTCGTTTGCATTCCTCATACCCTTTGCTCTCGGCGGTTTCACCGGACTTCTGTGGGGAGGCTTCGTACGCGTATTTCTCACAACGCACATTACGTGGAGCGTGAACTCCATCTGCCATACGTTTGGCGGGAGGGCGTTCGAAACGACGGATGAGAGCAGGAACAACTGGATCGTCGGGCTCCTCGCTTTCGGTGAGGGCTGGCACAACAACCACCACGCGTTTCCCAAAAATGCCTTTCACGGTATGTGGTGGTATCAGTTTGATTTGTCGGGACTGGTCATCCGTGCACTCGAAGGTACGGGGCTTGCCTGGGATGTTCAACGTGTGACAGACGATGCCATTGACGCACACAGGACGAAGTCTGTTTCCATGATTGAAAGCATTGCTCAATTGAAGCAGGATCTCGGCCGTTTCATCGATCAGGGAAGAAATGATTTGCAGGAGATGATGTTGAAACTGCCGCCACAGCGCGTTGCACTGGTTCGATACGCATACGAAAACACCATGCGCCAATGTGCGGAAATTCAGCTAGGTTTGGAGAGACGCAGAACGATGAAGAGGGCGGCCATCGAGCGTCGACGTCAGAAAGTTGCCAAGCTGTTTGTCATTGCGAAGCAGCAATTGCAGATGGCTTCATTGACGCAGTAAAAGACTCACTTTGCCACGAACGCCGTTGCGCCGAGCCACGCAAGATCGAAAACCGCTTTCATGGTGCGGGCGAACGTCGGACTTTCCACAATCAAGCCAAGAAGCTCATCTGCATTGAGGGAAACGATGCCGACGGAGTTATTGAAAATCAGGACTTCGTTTTCGAAGAGGAACTGATCTCTATTCACGAGCAGAATCTCAATCAGGTTCGGGTCGTACTGGCAAGTACCCCTTTCTTAAGACACATTGCTAGGAATGAGGAATCGTGTCGTTTCGTAGCGTAGGGTAAACGTCTGCGGTGGCATCCTGAGCGCGGTGTGGATACGGTCGGT
>VGKZ01000089.1 GCA_016866815.1 Candidatus Peregrinibacteria bacterium
AGGGCGATGGATTTTCGGTCGATATTCTTGACCGTTCCGGCCCCCGTACCTCACACTGAACACATCCTCCGCGTTGCTCGTGCAAGGACGCGCTGGCCTGTCCCCCATTTACTCCTTCCCACTTGCACCACCTCTTTCGTATGGCAACAAGACTGCAACACAAGAAGTCCGACGTGATGGAGAAGCTCCTGCTCGATTCCCCTCCCATCCTCCGGGTCCGCCCGGGCGAAGTGGTGGAAGGCGTCGTCGTTTTCCGTGGAAAGAACAAACTCCTGATTGACCTGCGGGGAGTCGCAACCGGCATCGTCTCGGGACGTGAGCTGCGCGACTCTTTCAATACATTCAAAGATTTAAAAGTCGGAGAACTGGTCACCGCGATGGTGCTCGAGGAAGAGAATAACGAAGGCATGATCGTGCTGAGCCTCCGCATGGCGAGCCAGCAGAAGGCATGGGACCGCTTCCATTCCCTTGTGGACACGAACGGCACCATGAAGTTCTCGGCGCAGGAAGCGAACAAAGGAGGGCTTCTCAGTAATATCGACGGTATCCGTACATTCCTGCCGGTTTCCCAGCTCGCTCCCGTGCACTACCCGCGCGTGAACAACGCCGACAGCAGCGAAATCATCGCACGCCTGAGCAAGTACATCGGCCACACCTTCACGGTGAAGATCGTGACCATGGACGAGGAAGCGGGGAAAATCGTCGTTTCCGAGCGTGATGCCATGGCCGAAGAGCGCACAAAGACGCTTGAGGGCCTGGAGATCGGAGGCGTGAAGGAAGGTGTCGTCACCGGTGTCGTGAAGTTCGGACTCTTCGTCGCCTTCGACGGCCTCGAAGGACTTGTCCACATCTCCGAAATCGCCTGGGGTCATGTGAAAAACCCCGCTGAGCATGCGGAAGTCGGCGACAAGGTGACCGTGAAGATCATCGGTGTGGACGGCGACAAACTGAGTCTCTCCATCAAGCAGCTGACCAAGGACCCGTGGGAGGAGATCGCCGAGCGGTATCCCGTCGGAAAGCGTGTACAGGGTTCTGTCGTGCGGTTTGCTGACTACGGTGCGTTCCTGCGCCTGGAGAAGGATATCAACGGTCTCGTACACCTTTCGGAACTTGCCCACCACAAGGTCGCAGATCCTTCTGAAGTGCTGACGATCGGTCAGAAGATCGACGCGCAGGTCATTAACATCGACGTCGACGAACGCCGCATCGGCCTCTCCGTCAAAGCACTACTGCCGATCGACAAGGCAACGATGGAACGCCTGAAGAAGGAGCGCGAGGAAGAGGAGAAGGCGAAGGAAACCGAAGGAGCCGAGGGTGCTGAAGGAACCGAGGGAAAGAAGTCGAAGGCGAAGAAGAAGGAAACCGAAGGAGCCGAGGTTGCCGAAGGAGTCGAGGGTGCCGAAGGAGCCGAGGGAAAGAAGTCGAAGGCAACGAAGAGGAAAGCCGAGCAGATGAGCATCGATGTCGGTACGGGTGAAACGGATGCTGTATTCGTGGCCTCCAGAACCGGCAAGAAGTACTACCTCGTCGACAGTCCGGCAGGACAGAAGATCAAGGAGGAGAACAGGGTGTATTTCAAGACAGAGGCAGACGCGAAGGCGGCGGGATTTGAAGAGTAATAGCTATGTGCTTTGAGCTTTGGGCTATGAGCAGAACTCATAGCTCATTTCTCATAGCTCATTTCTCATAGCTCAAAGCTGTACTGCCTCCTGACTCAAAAAGTGCAGATGCAGGTACCACACCTCCTGCCCTCCTCCTTTGCCACAGTGAAACGTCAGCTTGTATCCGCCGATCCCCTTCTCCTTGGCGAACTTCTGTGCAGCGCAAATCAAAAGACCAGGCACATGCGCAGTGTCCTCCGTGAGATCGGTGATCGATGCGACGAAGTCTTTCTCCTTCTTGGCTATGAAGACGAGATGCGTCGGCGCCTTCGGATTGATGTCTTTAAACGCGAGAACATCCGGCGTCTCGTAGACGACCGATGCCGGGATCTGCCGATCGACAATTTTATGGAAAATAGTGCGTTCCATAGCAGGAATCATACGAAAGAATGTCGGTGGAGCACAATCAGGAATGCTCCCTACCCACTCGCAGATTTCCCACTAAATCCCCGACACGCGGGAAACCACACGTGATACCACCAACGGCTGCACGGCCTCACTACAGGCGAGAACCAGCACAAATACGCTCCCTGAGGCCGCAAATGCGGCCAGGAGACCCCGTGTGCGGGCCGGCAGGCAGCGAATGATGTTTGTGTACACTTTCTATTATTATACAACATTTTGCGTATTTTGTGAATACTGCCGTCGGAATTGCTTAAAATGCCAAAATATGAGAAAATGCCCTTATGCAGGCAACCGGAGCATCACCGGAGAAAAGTAATGCCCTCTCGGAGGCCATGAATAAACCCCAGCTGGTGGTCGCCCAACCCGACCGGTACCAGAATCTTCTGGATACCATCGCGCTCATCGACAAGGTGACGGAGACCATAGGAGAAGATCGTTCGGGGGACATGGGCGGAGCAGGCGGAGCGATGACGAGGAGTGGTTCTGGAGATGCGTCAGCTCTCTCGGCACGTGCACAGGCGCTGGCGAATCTCCCAGCAGTTCCTGCGATGCGGGCACAGTTGAAAACGTACATCGAGTCGGAAGTGAAGCAGCTTCGGAGAGAAGTACGCCGCTCCGTCCACCGTGCCTCTCGCCCCGGTTCGGCCTACTCCATGAACCAGCTCTACGCAAAAATCCGCAGACTCAATGCGCTGCTCGCAGAGCTCATGGAAGCCTCGTACGAGGTGCTGAAGAGAGTGTTCGTACGGGTATTTATTGATAAGCAGTCGGTGGTGTAGAAAGTAGGAAGTAGGAAGTAGGTTCATTAGGTTTATAAAAATGCATCGTTCTTTTCTAAGAACCTAACAAACCTAACGAACCTAATGAACCTACCTCCTACCTACCAACAAACCTACTTCCGCTTCTTCCCCTCCCCTCCCTGCTCATTCAAATACTCCACGATCCCCGCGAGAATGTGATCGGCAACGTTGATCGGCTTCATGATGATGCTCTCCAGTTGTTCGGTGATCCCCTCGATTCTCCGGAGGATTTTACGGAGGTCGACGACGATGAACAGCGTGTGGTAGAGAACCACGACGAGCATGACCGCAACGAGAATGCGGATGTATAACAGTACGTCTCCGGTGGTCACCAGGGAATCCATAGGTACACTTAGCGTACCCGATGATGACTCCCTTCCGCAATCGGCTCTGGAACCCCCTGCTGTGGCCGCGGCTGATTGCCCTGCAATTGATCCGCCTGTATCAGGCGACGCTCTCTCCGGACCACGGTCCGCTGCGGCACCTGTACCCCTACGGCGTCTGCCGGCATGAGCCCACCTGCAGCGAGTACGGGAAGAACGTGATTGGTAACCGGGGGCTCGCGATCGGAGGCGTTCTGACCTTGAAGAGGATTCTCATCTGTAATCCGTGGAAAGAGCCTGATGCAGCCAAGGTGATGAAAATACTCCAATAAATAAGGACCCTATTTTTGGTTTCGCGACAATCCTGGCGTAGTCCGCAGACGAAGCCGCCTGCCTGCTGGCAGGCAGGGATGGAGCGGGTAGCCCATTCGCTTCGCTCAGGACTGCCCTCCACTCACTTCGTTCGTGGAGCGGGTTACTGGATGTTATTACAACTCTTATATGCCCTACTAGGAGTCTATGTCTCTGACTTACTTTGGTTCGGGAAGCTGTTCCCACATGCATTTCCACCAAGCACGGTAACTGTCTGCTAAGCCAGGGCTTACCATAACAAAGATCGTCAGATCATCTCGCAGCTTTCCTAGTTCCAAGCCGTGAAAAGTGACTACATGGTCACCAAAGATGTCCATTGTGGAGTCGGTATTAAAATCCTTAGGCAGGAATTTGTAGGGCTTCCCCACTGCTTTCGGCACTTCGGGTAGTCCGTCTTTCACTGCATGATCAAAAATGTGGTGATACTTGATTCCGCGTCGTTTCGCTTCTTTCAAGAACCCTTCTGTGAATGGCTGTAGACGTGGATCGAACCATGCGCCCTTTGCAGCGAAGGAATAAATATCCTCTCCGACTTTGAGTGCTTCACGCAGATAGTTCTTCACGCCTTCCACACCCTTGAAGATGTAGGCACGTTCAGTGGCGAGATGTTTGTGATAGAGCGAATGGAGCTTAGGAAGCACTGCTTGTAGCTTCGTCTGCTTTTCCGTGACTAATTCCATCAGTTTATCGGGGTCTACCGCTTCGTAGATTGTTTCCTTTTCAATAAAAACTTCAT
>VGKZ01000090.1 GCA_016866815.1 Candidatus Peregrinibacteria bacterium
GTGGTCCTTGTAAATGTCCATGCCCGTTACAGGGCTGTTGCTCAGTTCTGTATCGTCTAATTTCACCACAAGTGCTCCGTTCTCCGTTTCCTCATCGATGAAAATAGAGAGAACGTCATGACCCTCGACGGTGACACCTGTGAACAGATACGAGCCACTGGCATCTGTGGAATCTGTGCCAACAGCAGTTCCATTCACTGCCAGCTTCACAACTGTACCAGTGCCGATATTGGTGACACCTTCGTCAATGAATACCTTACCCATGAACACTACATTCGAGTAGCCATAGGCGATTTCTGTCGGGGAAAACGATATTGGCACCGGCCGAAGTGCGAACTTAGCCTGCACGAAAAACAGCGCTACCATTGCGCTTCCGCACAGAACGACAAGCCACTGTGAGTGTTTGTGTAAACTATTCATGGAATCTTATAATTATACCAGATATTGCGATTTCAGTCTTAGGCTTGCCTTGATGGATTGCAATAATATGTTTTAGGTATAATTCGTGCAAAAAGGTCTTCAAAGCGCTATACTCTTGAAAATTATGCTGCCCACTCCGCTCAGACGAACGAAGATTATTTGTACCATTGGTCCAAGTTGCTGGGACCAGAAAACGCTGTATTCCCTCGCAGACAACGGCATGAATGTCGCACGACTGAACTTCTCCCACGGTGACTTGTCGCTGCATCAGAAGGTCATCGCCATGATACGGGCGTACAACGACTCCCACCCGCTCAATGTCGCCATGATGCTGGATACGAAGGGAGCCGAGATTCGGAGTGGTGACGTCAAGGAGCCTATTCAGATTTCCAAAGACGAAGAAATTATTTTCACTTCCAGGAAGAAACCCGATGAGACGCGCAAAGTTGTCGAAGTCGGGTACGACAAGTTCGCGAAGGACGTACTGGAAACAGGTGTTATTCTTCTCGACAACGGAGAACTCTCCTTCGACATTGTCCGCGTCGATAAGAACGGAGAGGTCACTGCGCGCGCAAGGGAGGACGGGAAAATCGGCAGCAGGCGCCACATCAATCTTCCAGGGGCGGATCTCGACATGCCGTCCATCACAGAGAAGGACTGGAAGGACATCGAGTTCGGTGCCCGAGAGAATCTCGACTTCCTCGCTCTTTCCTTCATCCGTGAGGAGGATGAAGTCCACGCCGTCCGCAAGCTTCTGCGGAAACTCAATAGCAAGTCGCAGATCGTATCCAAGATCGAGACACGTAATGCCGTTGAGAACATCGCTTCAATCATCGATGCCTCCGATGCCATCATGGTAGCCAGGGGCGACCTAGGCGCAGAGGTGCCGTTTGAACGGCTGCCCTTGATACAGGATGAGATCGTCTGTCGCTGTAAGGATGCCGGCAAACCTGTGATCATTGCGACGCATATGCTCGAGAGTATGTGTGTCCACCCCATACCGACGCGCGCTGAAGTGATGGATACGTCACATGCGGTGGCGACCGGTGCGGATACATCCATGCTTTCCGGCGAGACGGCATCCGGTGGACGCCCACTGGAAGCTCTTCGTGCGATGGATAAAATTGAGCGCGCGATGGAGGCGCACATGGCGAAACTGGAGACTGTGTATGAGATCCGCTTCAAGTCGAAGGAGGAAGAGGAAATGAACGTCGCAGTTTCTCTGGCGGAGAAGTGCAACATCGACGCCTTCGTGGTCATCACAGAGTCCGGAAAGACGGCCCGGTACATCAGCAAGTTTCGTCCGAAGGTTCCCATCATCGCTCTGACTCCCAATGCAGCTGTTCAGAGATCACTGCTCCTCTGCTACGGCATCTACCCGATTGTTGTCCCTTTCGAGTCAAGCGATGACGACACGATGTCGGCAGGCATCGAACTCTCAAAGAACATCGGGCTGCTCCAAAAGGACCAGCGTGCAATTCTCCTCAAGAACAAGGCAAAAAGTCCAAAGGTGATCACCATATAGGCTCACCGTTTGCCGTCCCACTTGTGCCACGGCATCTCCAGTTCATCCAGAGGAACATCATCGAGAGAGAGGGCTTTCACCGTCTTTGCTGCCTTTGCCGAAAGCTCCTTCAGTTTTTTGCGGAAAACATACGCAGCTCCTCCCATGCTGATCAGCGCAGCGGCAACGCCTCCTCTCCAGAGCGTGTTTCCGTACGAACCTACGATGGTGAGCACCGTGCAACTATCGGTACAGCCTTCCGTTCCGTCACATTCCTCAGCAGAGTCCTTGACGCCGTCTCCGCAGTACGCGACTTTGCAGGACAACCTGCACGAATCCGGCTCCGAATCGGAATTTCTGTCTGCATCATCACACTGCTCTGGGTCCTCACGGAGGCCGTCTCCGCACACCGCCTCGGACGAGCACGACATGGTGCATCCGTCCCCGTTTTTCCTGTTTCCGTCATCGCACTGCTCGGCACCTTCTCTCGATCCGTTTCCGCAAATGGGAGCGATACAGGCATTCGTGCAATCATCGTCATCGAAGCTATTGCCGTCGTCACACTGTTCCTCTCCTTCCTTCTCGCCATCACCGCACACGGCAAGGACACAATCCCTCGGACAGGAGTCGGTATTGTTCGTGTTGCCATCGTCGCACTCCTCGCGCCCTTCCCGGATACCGTCACCGCAGAGGGAAAGACGGCAGTCACTGGGACACTCGTCGAAGTTATCCCTGTTCGCATCGTCGCAGTCCTCTCCGCTCTGCACAGCACCATCTCCGCAGATTGCCTGCGTGCAGGAATTCGTGCAGGAGTCGGTATTGATCTTATTACCGTCATCGCATTCCTCCCCGGACTGCACTACGGAGTCTCCGCAATAGGCTTTCGTGCAGACATTGGTGCACGCGTCGGTATTAATCTGGTTGCCATCGTCGCATTCCTCTCCGGATTGGACGCTGGCATCACCGCAGCGTGAAAGTCTGCAGATATTACTGCAGGAGTCCCCATCATTTCTGTTACCGTCATCGCATTCTTCGCGTCCCTCTCGGGTGCCATCTCCGCAGACGGGGAATCGGCACGTTGTCGGGCATTCATCGTACGTATTCTCATTTGCGTCGTCACATTCCTCCCGACCCTCACGGACTCCGTTTCCACACACAGGGATCACGCACGAGTTCGGACATTCATCCTTATTATTGTAGTTACCGTCATCACACTGCTCCTTGCCTTCCCGTACGCCATCGCCGCAGATCGCCAGTCTGCAACTATTGGGACACTCGTCAAAATTGTTCTTGTTTCTGTCATCGCACTCCTCAAAGCCCTCAAGAGTACCGTCACCACACACAGCAAACTTGCAGTCCTTTGGACAGTCGTCACTGTTATTTTCGTTGCCGTCGTCACACTCTTCGCGGCCTTCCCGAACAGCGTTACCGCAGACGGACTTCCTGCAGGAGTTCGGACAGTCATCGGTATCGACGTTATTCGCATCATCGCACTCCTCCATACCTTCTTTCACACCGTTTCCGCAGCGCGGAATTCTGCAATCGTTCATACATAAATCCGTTTCAATCTGGTTTCCGTCATCACACTCCTCCCCTGTTTCCTTCACTCTGTTGCCGCACACCGGTCCTACCGGAGCGGCAGCAAACTGTGCGGATGAAGAGCTGACCTGTGACGGATTCGGAAAGAAGAGGTTCACAAGACCGTTGCTGGATGCCACACCACTCTTCTTCGAAGACGATGCAGCAGTACACGCATCCAGAAACTTCCATGTGCATTTATCCGGATTACAGTTACCGTCCTTATCACACACAGGAACTGTACACGTCTTACCGCAGGTATTTGTGACAAATCGCTCCTCTGTCGTCAGTTGCTTGGTAATCGGATCAATGACGTACACCTCCTGAATATCCGGCTCACAGTCCTCTCCAAGGTCCGCACTGACGATGCCGTCGCCACAGAAGAGAATGCGGCACTGCTTCGAGCAGTAGCTGAGACCATTGAAACGTCCCTCGTCACACTCCTCGCCTGCATCGACGGTAAGGTTTCCGCAGGTAGCCGGAACGCTCGATGTCCTGCTGCTCGTTGACTGCGATCCGGACTTGAGAGGACAGCCGGGATAGCCGTACGGCTTACCGACGCAATCTGCAGTCGAGAGCTGCAAGCGCAGGGAACCATTGCCCACTGTCGCAGCCAAACCCGCAGTGACAACTGCGAGAAGAGCGACGAATACGTTTATGGTTTTCTGTTTCATTTCCTAATATTCTACCACACATTCACTGAGATTGCACCCCTGGAGAATGGTGTCCAAACCGCATTACAACGCATTTGGTGAGGGGTACGTACCAAAGAGATCTGACACGGTATCCGTTA
>VGKZ01000091.1 GCA_016866815.1 Candidatus Peregrinibacteria bacterium
GGAGTTCAACCGCGACACGTATACGTACGTGTGGCCGCGCGACGGCGCATTCGTTTCCATGGCCATGGATGAAGCCGGCCATCACGAAGTCGCCCGCCGCTTCTTCGATTTCTGCTGCAGGTGCCAGACCGAAGACGGATACCTGCTCCACAAATACAATCCCGACGGTTCGCTGGGATCCACGTGGCACCCATGGTTCAGGGAAGGCCGCGCACAACTCCCCATTCAGGAGGATGAAACCGCCCTTGTCGTGTTGGCGATCTGGAAGCACTTCGAGAAAACGCGGGACTTTGAATTCCTGCAGGACATGTACGAACGGTTCGTGAACCGCGCGGGAAAGTTCATGAAAGAATTCCGTGAAACACATTCGCACTTGCCGCTCGCATCGTACGATCCATGGGAAGAGCACCGCGGGGTCTTCACCTACACCACGGCCTGCACAGTCGCCGGTCTGGATGCCGCCGCGAAAATCTGCCAGATGCTGGGACACTACAATCACTTCGAGGCATTCGAAGCTGCCGCCGAGGAAACCAAGCAGGCGATGCTGTACCACCTCTATGACGAGTCGCAGAAAACATTCGTGAAGAAGATCAAGCGGGAAAACGAAAAGACGATCGAATCCGATGTGACACCGGATATGAGCATCGCCGCGATCTGGAAGACCGGTGCGCTGCCGCCGGATGATCCGCGCGTCGTGGCGACCATGCAGCGCCTGAAACAGACACTCACCGTGCACACCACAGTAGGAGGTCTGGCACGCTATACGAACGACTTCTACCACAGCAAAGAGAAGCCATCCAAGAACGTTCCCGGCAACCCATGGTTCATCACGACGCTCTGGTACGCCCAGTGGCGCATCGCCGTCGCACAAACAAAGGAAGACCTTGCCGAAGCGAAAGCCATTCTCGAATGGGCCACACGGCACGCCGGACCCACCGGCATGATCGCAGAGCAGATGCACCCGCGAACCGGCGCTCCCCTCTCCGTTGCGCCTCTGACGTGGAGCCATGCGACATTCGTGGAAACCGTGCTGCAGTTCGTCAAAAAAGAACAGCAAGTGACCGGATCGTGATCTGGTATACTCGGCTCCATGCGTCGCACCGCGTGGGCCGTCACCGGATCACTTGCCCTCCTCGCCTTCAGCGGGAGTACTATCCATGTGCATGCCGAAGCAGGCACCGCCACCGGCTCCACGATGAGCGGTGTGACACTGGAAGATCTGGAACGGATGCGCATAGAGGAAATGTGGAATGAGCGGAGAATGGCAGTGAAAGGCTTTTGGGCTGCCATGATGAATGCCCGCAAAGAACTTGCAGCACATGCATCGCAACAGGCGATCCGGAGGGAGAAACGCAGTGAACTCATCGCGGAATGCCGCAAGGACATACGCGCCGCAAACCGCGATACGCTCTTCAAAGAGACGCTCCGCTGCTTCCGGGCACTTCTCACAGGAGAACTGGAAATAGCGCGCAAGGAAAAGCAAGCCGTCACATTCATGGCCGGCGCATCCGACGCTGCGAAAGCCGATGCGAATAGCGCTCTGCAAAATGCAATGGATGCACTCTCCACCGTGATTTCCGCAGTAGACGCCGGAGTCTACGGCTCGAAAGAGGACCTGGAAGAGACGAAGAGGAATCTGAACCATAAGTACCGTACACCGGTGCACGCGTCACTCGTGTCTCTCCGGCTCAGCCGGCGCTCTCTGTGGATCACTCACCTCCTCGTCAAGCTGCGCGAGATCCAGGAGGATGAAACGCTGTCGGTGGAGGTAGCCGCGGCACTGGCGGATGCCATCGAGTGTTTTGAGCATGCAGGAGTCACTGTTGCCGGCAACCCGACTGCGACTCTGCTGACAGAGAGTGCCACAGTGCTGCGCAACTGCGGCGAGAGAGTCCGGGAGACGGAAAAACTGTATAAAGAATTTATACAACAAAATGCAGGAAGCGGAGCTATCACCAAATAAGGATCTTTTCTAAGCCAAAAAAACGATACCACCCACCGCAAGAATTATAAGGAAACAACAGAAAAACGATCAGGCAAACCCAAGAGACAACCCAGGGGGCATCGCTATACTTTGGGATCCCCCCTCAGCCCCCAGCCCCCTCCTCCACTGCATGCAACAGCGCGTCATCAGACACCGGGTGGAACGTACAAAGAACAAGCATTCACGTGCAGTAATCCGGGACGATACGATTGTCATTCGTCTGGCGCGGGGCCTCTCGCCGAGCGAGGAACGTGAACACATCGACGACCTGCTGGTACGCATGAAAGAACAATTGAAAGAGGAGCATAAGAAAACACTGATCAACCCGTTCGGCAGATTGCTCGCGAGCGGCGAGAGTACGGTGGTGACGCTGGCAAGTGGCAGGAAATACCGCTTCATGCTCCGTCCAGGCATGAGGACAAAAATCACGCAGAAGCGCTACGGATGGCAGATCACGGTCGGACCCAAGTTGCGCAGAGCCGGTTTGCACAGAAGTCTATGGAAAGCCCTGTGCATCCGGGAACAGGAACGCATGCGCACGCTGGTGCAGAAGATCAACAGGGAAACATTCGGCGTACACATCACCGATGTACGTCTTCAGTTTGCATCGTCCCAGTGGGGCAGCTGCAGCCCGAAAGGCGTCATCATGATCAATGCGGCGCTGCTCTTCGCGGAACCGCATATTCTTCGCTACGTGATCATCCATGAACTTGCACACCGGAAGCGCGCCGACCACTCGCCGCAATACTGGAATTGGGTGCGCTGGGCCATGCGCGACTTCCGCAGCGCTCGGGAAAAGCTGCACGACTACAGATTGCCGACGCTCTGATGCCCGTACTGCCCAGCGGATCTTTGAAAAGGTCAGAGTATTGCTCTATCCTCCCTGCACATGAGTATCCACCAATCCGGCGGCCATGACGATTCGAAGGATCCAAAGCCGCAAGGCAACGATCCGATCGTCGCAGGCGGAAAACATGAATACGATCTCGGGGACGACTTCGGAGAGAAAATAGGTGAGCATGACGCTGACGAAGGAAACGTATGACAGACACGCAGACACTCATAGCGGTAGCCCGCGAAGCGGCAGCCGCAGCGGCATCTTTTCTGGCGAAGTCACACGGTGAAATCGCGGGAAGTTCGCGCGAGCTCTCCGTGAAGCAAAAATCTTCCGCAATCGATCTCGTCACGGATCTGGATGCCAAAGCGCAGGCGATCATCATCGATTGCATTCGCAGTCACTTTCCCGATCACCGCTTCCTCGCCGAAGAGGAGGGTGCGGACGCACTCGGCGATGCCAAGTGCCCGTATCGGTGGATTATCGATCCACTCGACGGCACCACGAACTTCATCCACGGAAGCAACGTCTTTGGATCCATTATTGCCGTACAATTGCATGAAAAAACCGTTGCCGGAGCCATGAACCTTCCGCTGCTCCGCAAAGAGTACTGGGGAGGTCTGGGGAGTGGCGCTTGGGCCAACGGAAACCGCGTCCGTCTGCGAAACACACGGAATATGAACGATGCGATCCTCTGCTGCAATATCGTCCACCGTGCATCGAAAGGTGATGATGGCATTCTCCGCGTGACCGTTCCCGACTGCGGTTCTGTGGAGAACTACGGATGTGCAGCCGAAGAATTGGGCGAGATTCTGGCGGGACATGTGGACGGCTCTTTCTTCGACGGCATACGACTCTGGGATGTCGCTGCAGGATTCATGATGATTGAAGAAGCCGGCGGCAGGGCGTTCTATACTTTCAAAGATGAACGCAACCATCGATCGGGACTGATCTGTGCAGCATCGACAGAGCCAATTTTCGCGGAACTGAAAACGTGGACGGAGGAGAGAATGAGCTGTTAGGCTGTTAGGCTGTTTGGTTGTTAGGTTGATATGTGATCAGGATCAACAATACATAAGAATATAACAACCTAACAACTCAACAGCTCAACAGCTCAACAGCTCAATACATCATACTCCGCCTTCTTCAGCAGCTCGCCCAAGACAAACACCGGAAGCCCGACAACCCCCGTCCAGTCCCCTTCCAGATGTTCGATCATCATCTGCCCGGGACCATCGATCTGAAACGAACCA
>VGKZ01000092.1 GCA_016866815.1 Candidatus Peregrinibacteria bacterium
TCCGATGCCGGGGATGTCTTCGAGGAGTAAAACTTCCATGGGAAAAACAGCCCGAAAATTCTAGAGATTTGAGCATCCTCCGTCAAGGGTAAAGCAAACTTGACCGTATTCGCCGTCAATGGGGCATTTCTCGCTAAAATCTGCGGAAAAGCCACGGGAAGAACGAAAACCACGACTTCCCGGGACGGAAAATGCGCTCATCGCGTACGTACCAGTCATGCAGCGTCAGAAACCTGTCAGAGTGCAAGGAAAGTGAAGAGATCTTCACCCCATGGAGATCGCTGTGGTGGGCTAAAGCGTATTGCGGAGAGTAGAGAAAGATTGCAGGAACATCTGTCTTGAGGATTTCCTTGAGCTGCTGAAGGGCATCCAGCCTCTCCTTGTCGTCATTCGTAGCTCGGATAACCTCCAGGAGCCCGTCCGCCTGGAGCGAGGAATACTGCGATAAGTTGTAGGCATCGAGGCGGAAATCAAACTTGCTGCCGGAGAGCTTCTGAATTCCGGAACTATGCCAGTACGGGTATGCATCGAGGTTGTCGATGAGAGACTGGCCGAAGAGAACAATGTCGTATTCGCGCGCGAGGAGCTTATCCTCAAATCCTCTCCTCGTCGGCGGTACAACAACTTCGACATGCACGCCGAGATCTTTCCACTGCTCAGCTACAAGTCCGGCAATCTTCTGGTACTGAGGAGGAGACGGGCTGGTCAGAAGTGTGAGTGTGAGACGTCTGCCCTGATCATTCACGCGAACATCCCGCGGATCACTCGGAAGGCGCTTGCGAAGCATCCCGTTTTCAAGATAGAGGTCCGTTACGGTGATGCGATCGTCCGCAGGAACGCTCGCGGGCCTGTCGCGACTCTGTACGAACTGCTCAACGAGATCCTGTTCGGAGAGGGCTCTGCGGTACTCCTTTGCACTCGATGTTCTCCAAACGTAGGCGGAGTCCAGGACAGCACCATTCTTTGATGTCAAACGGATCAAATTCAGCCCTTCGAGCAACGAACCCGAGGATCCATCGGAAGGGAGGCTGACGACCCAGCTCCCACTCGACGAAGGATGCGGCCTGACAGGAACTCCATGGAGCGAAGAACCACTCGCGGCATCCACGTACGAGCCGGTCACTGTGAGCAGCGCTCCGGTGTCGAGTAGAACAACAGGCTGCAGTGACAGTGCACCCACGCGATTCGCCTCGCGCAACTCCAGCATCTTCTGCAATCGTACCTTCTCAGGAAGATGCCAGCTCGATGCGAAAAGGGCGCCCTGCGCAGCAGCGGAGTCGAAAGTGTAGCGCCAGTCTTTCCTATCGATCTCCAGGAGGGGAGTATCGACGATCAGGGATTCATGAATGGAACTGAGGAGCTTTTGCTTGTCAGTGCCCAGCTGCAAACCGAGACGTAGTTTTGGATCGGAAACGATGGCTTGATCGAGGTTGAAAAATAGTGCGACGTACTGGGGAAGCGAATACTGAATCGCCGTAAAGTGTCGGGGGATGATGTGATTACCGTCGGTATTGCGCGGAACCAGCCGGATGCCATGCAAATTCCGGATGTCCGAAAGGAGCGAGTTGTAGTCAGGGAAGATTCTGAAAATGATTCTCTCGAGCTTGTAGTCCGGGGTGAGCGGGCGCTCAAAGCGCTCAAGGGTTATTTCCGTCGAGAGCTCTGTCGGAACAACACTCTTGAACTTGTATGGCCCGGCGCCGACCGGTGCGAAGGCAAAGTCCAGTGCCTGATCAAATTTCCCCGGAGGCACACCTTCGAAGTTCCTCGCAGGAATGAGACCGAGGGTCAGATTGCTTGCGAAGAAACTGTACGGCTCCTCCAATTGAAACCTGACGGTGCGGTCGTCGATTTTCTCCATGGTGACGCCAATGAAGTTCTGACGAAGAATCGGGTTTACAAAAGCCGGGTCCTGTATGGAGCCAAAGGTGAAGAGGATGTCCTCCGCTGTCACGGGATGCGGATTTTCCGAAGTGGAATCATGCCAGAAGAGGTTCTCCTTGAGTTTCAGCGTGTAGTTTCTCCCCTCATCACTGATGAGCAGTGTCGCGAGGTCATCCTTGATTTTCCGGCTCTCAGGGTCGTACTTCAGGAGCCCAGAAAAGACGAGCGAGACGATGTCCCTGTTGACGTCGTTTTCAACAGTGAACCATGGCACGAGTGCGTGAAGTTCACCGACAGATCCCTCGATGTACGTCCCGCCCTGCGTGGGAACGAGAACGCTGTTTTCGGCATAGAACTGACGAAGGAGGAATGAGAGGGAGACGACGAAAACGGCAACTAGGAAGGGGAGTAGTGCCCTGCGTGCGCGCCGGAGTCCGAATGGCATAGGAAAAGAAAGTCCCATCATGGATCCACTGCAGTATAGCGAGCGATCAGTAAACGTACCAACGAACGATGGATAGCGCGAAGAAGATCACGCTGAGCCAAATGGTTGCGTTGAAAATGAGGCGTTCAGCGCCACGCCGCTGGACGACCAGAGATGCTCCGGAACCGCCGAAAGTGCTGCTCAAGCCGGATGCACGGTGCTGAACCGTGATACAGATAATGAGCAGGATTGCACAGATGACCTGGAGTACTTCGAGGATATTCATGCAATGATGGTATATGTAGACGCCTGCTGGATGCAAAGTATTCTCCTTCAGATTCTCCACTGCTTTCCTGTACCATGATGGAGCGGGCGCATAGCTCAGTTGGTTAGAGCGGCGAGCTTACACCTCGTAGGTCGGGGGTTCGAATCCCTCTGCGCCCACCAGTGAGACTGGTTACGTACGCTGCCACCGTTTGCGAGACTATTCGTAAAGCAAAGTTCCACACATCTGAAATCGCCTATCGCATAATTTATCCGATCCATCAGTTAGCCGCACATTTTCACTGAAGCGTAGAATAAATTGACACTTCTGTGATTTATACTTATTGTACTATTACAGTCACTGGTGCTATTTGGCTTCTGATGTTCAGATGTCGCATCAAGATTGCACGTCCTTTCAAAACACAGTCACAGAGGAGAGTGACTCCCCCGACGAGGGCATCGTCTTCCTGTCCTATCTTTGTGAGAATGGACAGGCCGGTATTATGGTGGGCGGTCTTTTACCCTCCTACCAAGAATCAAGCACAGGAGAACTAGTAATGAGTCCATCTGACAAGTTGCTCGAAGAAGCGAGGCGGCTCGGTATCAATACCAGCAACCCCGCTGTGTTGGCTACGTTCGTTAGCGGCGACATCGACGCGGCGGTGACCATGAGCAAGCCTGGAGGGATCCGTGCCGGCGAAGCTGCCGGAGCGTCTGCCATGCTGGCGAGTAACAACCTGCCCAAGAAGGGTCTCGTCGAGTACCGAGAGACCCTCGAGCAGATCGGGTTCGTGTTCGGTGACGAGATCGACAAGGTGCTCATCTCCGTCCAGCTGCCTGAGGGGTGGCGCAAGGAGCGCGAGTGGTTCTTCGCTCCATGGAGTTCCTGTCAGGCCGCATCCTTCGTCGAGTGGGAGCACAGCAAGCTCGTCGACGGCAAAGGCCGAAAGAGGGCTCACGTGTTCCTCAAGGTGACGTCCTACGACTACACCGGATACGTGAATTGGCACTCTCGATTCAATGTCAACGTCATCTTCGCAGACGGTCGTGACGGGTACGCCCTCGATAATGACGAAGAAGCCCTGTTGGTCGGCGTGGTCATGGATGGCTCGACGGAAATCCACCGCACCGAGCCTCAGACCGCGACGCGGCGCAACTACAAGGTCGAAGAGCACCTTCGCAACGACGCCTATGAGTGGCTGGTGGCGAAGTACCCCGACGCCGAAAAGCCCTTCGCGCACTGGGATGACTGTGACACGTGAAAGGATTCGCGCCCGCAATCGCAAGATTGCGGGCGCTTTGAATATGATGTAATAGA
>VGKZ01000093.1 GCA_016866815.1 Candidatus Peregrinibacteria bacterium
CACCCTATCCCCTGTGTTGAGTCTACCGAGTTTCGTTCTCCTCAGTGTTTCGGGGATCACCTCAAACTCCATGCAATCCTCATCCAATTCGGCCACCGAGAGACACACCCCGCTGACCGCAATACTGGAACCGGTCCGGATATCAGAGAAACCCTCCGGTCGGGCAATACGGAACCTCCGAGGGTCTGGATCGATGATACGTGCCGTTGCTTCCACGATCCCAGTGAACATTGCCCATAGCGTATAGCCTTTCGCTTATAGCTTATAGCTTTTCGCTTACAGCTTTCGAACAATATTCCTCCGTCACTTTGCCCTCTTACCCTAGACATAACCTCTTTTTTTTGGTAAGCTTAGTCGCCAGCGACCCGCAGCGCGCGGGCGTTTTTTGTATTCCCCAAAACCACTGTATGGAGAAAATCGTCGTCAAAGGAGCAAGAATGCACAACCTCAAGAACATCGATGTGGAAATTCCACGCAACACGCTCACGGTGGTGACGGGACTTTCCGGTTCGGGAAAATCTTCACTCGCATTCGACACCATCTTCGCCGAAGGCCAGAGGCGCTACGTGGAAAGTCTCTCCGCCTACGCGCGGCAATTCATCGCGCAGATGGAGAAACCGGACGTCGACAGCATCGACGGTCTCTCGCCCGCAATCTCCATCGACCAGAAGACTGCAGCGAGAAATCCACGTTCAACGGTCGGAACCGTCACGGAAATTTACGACTACATGCGTCTCCTGTGGGCGAAGTGCGGACGAGTGCACTGTGTCGCCTGCGGCCGGGAACTCAATCAACAGAGCTCGAGTCAGATCGTCGCGACAATCGCAGCGATGCCTGATGGGAAAAAGATCTATCTACTCTCCCCCATCGTCACGGGCAGGAAAGGTTCGCACGTGAAAATCCTCGATGCCGTGCGCAGGGAAGGATTCGTCCGCATGCGCATCGACGGACAGATTATGACAACTGACGAAGAAGTGGAGCTGGATCCGAAGAAAGTGCACACGGTAGAAATCGTCATCGACCGTATGATCGTTCGTGATTTGGAGAGTAAGGACGGCGAAACCAATCCCAACCGTACCCGCCTCGCGGACTCTGTCGAACTCTCGCTGAGAAAAGGGGAAGGATCGATGATCGTCCTGGACGCCGATACGAACGAGGAAATACGCTTCTCAGAGAGCTTTGTCTGTCCGGATCACCCCGAACAGGACATTCCCGAAATCCAGCCGCGCAGCTTCTCCTTCAATTCGCCGCACGGCGCATGTGATGTGTGTCACGGGCTCGGATCAATTTTACAAGTGGATGAGGCATCCATCACGCCGAACACCAAGTTATCGCTCAATGAAGGAGCCATTCACCCGTGGGCCACGTCGGCGAGTCGTATGGGTTTCATGATGAACATCATTGAAGCACTGAGTACGGAGTTGAAGTTCAGCCTCGACACCCCCTGGGAAAAACTCCCGGATACCACCCGTCACATCATTCTCCGTGGCTACGAACACCCGCTCACAGTGACGTTTGTCGCAGCACATGGAAAAGGTACGTATCAGACCACCTTCGAAGGAGTGATCGGCAACCTCGAACGGCGTCACCGTGAAACGGACAGTTCGTACCTGCGCAGCCAGATCGAAACGTACATGCAGGAGCTCCCCTGCGGAGGATGCAACGGACTCCGCCTGAAGCGTGAAATTCTCGGCGTCACCGTCGGAAAGAAGAACATCGTGCAGGCAACCGATATGAGCATTGATGAAGCGAAGTTTTTCTTCGAATCACTCATACCGAAGGACATAGGGGATGGGGCGTCGGGGGTAGGCAGCGTGATTGAGTCAGAGAACAAAAATCGCCCCCACGCCCCACGCCCAACGCCCAACGCCCTAACATCATACGAATACACGATCGTGAAAAAAGTGCTGAAGGAAGTCATCGCGAGACTCTCCTTCCTCCAGAACGTCGGTCTTTCCTACCTCACCCTCTCACGCAGCGCCGCGACCCTCTCGGGAGGAGAAGCGCAACGCATCCGCCTTGCGACGCAGATCGGTTCCGCCCTGCAGGGAGTACTCTACGTTCTGGACGAACCGAGCATCGGTTTGCACCAGAGAGACAACGCGCGGCTTATCGCCACCCTCACGAACCTCCGCGATCTCGGCAACACCGTGATCGTCGTCGAGCACGACGAGGAAACCATTCAGGCGGCGGATTACCTCCTCGAGATCGGACCCGGTGCGGGAAAGTACGGCGGCAAGGTGATTGCGCAGGGGAAACCCCAGACGCTCATCGACAACCCTGATTCCGTGACGGGACAGTACCTGAGCGGAAAGAAGAAGATCCCCGTCCCCCACAAGCGCCGGAAGGGCAACGAAAAATCGATCGTGATCAAAGACGCGCACCATCACAATCTCCGGCATGTCGACGTGGAATTTCCCCTGGGAACGTTCATCGGTATCACGGGGGTTTCCGGTTCGGGAAAATCCAGTCTCATCCACGGCATTCTGGGTCCCGAACTGCAACGGGTATTGAACAACGCCAAGACCAAACCGCAGAACGTCGGCAGTATCACGGGGCTGCAACACCTCGACAAAGCGATCGTCATCGACCAGTCCCCCATCGGCAGAACGCCGCGCAGCAACCCCGCCACGTACACCGGCGTCTTCACCGACGTGCGCGACCTCTTCACCACCACGCCGGAATCCAAACTCCGCGGCTACAAGACGGGAAGATTCAGCTTCAACGTGAAGGGCGGACGCTGCGAGGAATGCGAAGGCGACGGCCTCAAGAGGATCGAAATGCACTTCCTTCCCGACGTCTTCGTCACGTGTGAAAGCTGCAAGGGAAAACGCTACAACAAGGAAACTCTCGAAATCACCTTCAAGGGAAAGAACATCGCGGAGGTGCTCGACATGACGATCAGCGAATCGCTCGAGTTCTTCAATGCAATTCCTTCGATCAAAAAGAAACTGCAGACACTGCAGGACGTCGGGCTCGGTTACATCCGCCTGGGACAGAGCGCTACGACACTCTCCGGAGGTGAGGCGCAAAGAGTGAAACTCGCGACGGAACTCACAAAGCGCGCAACGGGAAAAACGTTCTACATCCTCGATGAACCCACGACCGGTCTGCACTTCGACGACATCCGCAAACTCCTCGACGTGCTTCAGCGTCTCGTCGACAAAGGCAACACCGTCCTCGTGATCGAGCACAACCTCGACGTCATCAAGTCCGTCGACCACGTCATCGACATTGGTCCGGAGGGAGGACAGCACGGCGGCATGGTCCTGGCAACGGGCACGCCGGAGGAGGTGGCGAAGGTGGAAGCGAGTTTCACGGGACAGTACTTGAAGAAGATGCTGAAGAGGTGAGGTTTGCGAGGCCTGCCTGCCGGCAGGCAGGTCTGCGAGGTTTGCGAGGTTGCGAGGTTGTTGCAAACATTGTCCGTACCGTTCTCCTCTCGTACACTGACCTCCGATGTTTCTCCTCCATCCCGATGCATTCCTCTGTGATCTCGGCATCCTGCTTCTCGTTGCGTTCGGCGCGAGTGTGACCGTTGCATCATGGGTGTGGATGCGGCAAACCGAGTCCGGAAGCGTCCTGAAGGCAATCGTTGGTTTCGTGGGATTGATCAGTTTCCTTGGTTTCCTTCTCACCGTCTACGGTTCTTTCATCGAACCCCGCATCATCGTAACCACCCACGCCACTGTCACACAGCGTCTGAGCGGCGGGCTCAAAATCGCCGTCGTGTCGGATCTGCACGTCGGTCCATACACGGACGCCGCATTCGTCCGCAGCGTCGTGGAACGGGTGAATACGGAGCTGCCGGACATGGTACTGATGCCGGGAGATTTCATCTTCGGTTCGGAATCGAATCTGGAGGACTTCAAGCCTCTGAAGGCGTT
>VGKZ01000094.1 GCA_016866815.1 Candidatus Peregrinibacteria bacterium
TCTGCTCCTTCACGTCGGGAGCAATGCGATGTGGTTTGCCCATATCTTTCGGGGGAAGTTGTCTAGAGTGTGTCTAAGATATGGGGTACCTGCCAAAAGGTTGAGGAGAAGAGGGAAATTCTTGGATGTCTGAAGAGCAGGATGTTTCTGGCAGATGGGGAGATTCGGCTGGAAAGCCAAGGATAGAATTCACCATATCAGGCAACTTTTTTCCGACCTTCTTGGTCTCTAAAGAAATACTCAAGAGTCTCACCTTTTACATTCTTTTTGCCAGTCATTGCACCGAGTGCGGCAGCTACTTCATCGCCATCTCCTTTTGATCGCCACAATTGTATCCTGTCCACAATCTTTGATGTATTTTTCCATTTTTCTATTTGGGAATTTCCAATTCCCCACAACTGCTTCTCTTCAATGTAGGCGACCACATCGTCGTCGATCTTCCAGTGCTTTTGCACTAGCATTGAGAAAAATGGCAGAAGATCTTCAATACGAGATCTCATGGAATCAATCTGGCTTTCCGCATTTCGCACGTCCGAGAAAAGCTCATCATGGACACGCCCAATCCATGATTGGGTCAAAGTTCTATCTGAAGATGTTTTACCCTTCTGGAACATCTGAAGCATGCGTCTAAGGAGAGGCCTGGATGAGCCTTCGTCGAGCCAGTCATTTTCGATGGCAACTATCGTATTTTGCAGATTCTGCTGCACTATCCCAGCTTCAGAATTGAAAACAAGAAAGCTCTTATGAACCATCCCGAGTGAATGACAATCCGGGGAATCCGCTTCATGTACGTCGAGATTCGCGACGGCGCCAGAATTCATATCCCCCTCTATGCGCAATGCCTCTGCGGGAAAATCGAACAGCAATCCCTGCTGCGCATCAAAATACGTGTTTGTTCCATCGTCATTCTGCACGATGACCAGGGAATGCCCATCAGGCGAAGCTATGAGATGTGCTATACCCAGTTTTTTCAATACGGCTGATACTATCAATGTCCGACCGGCACAATTCAATTGCTTGCTGCCTGTCATGATACCAGGAAGGACGCCTTCGCCTTCCTCGTGAGTTGTGTAGCGAGATTTTGCTTCAACATTCATCGGAGTTCCAAGATTTTTTAGATCCTCCTCCGTGACTGATTCAGGAGAGGAGAGTAGTGCAAATAGCATTCTTACCTGCACCTTTTTGTCAGGAATGGATTGCAATTGATTGAAGATACTTTCAGTGAAATCAGTTTCAATGGAATCATAAAGAAGCCCTGCATATTTCATAATGAACTGATTCTTATCTGATGATTCCATATTCGCCATTTTAGCTCTGATATCCGCTGAGGGTAATCCTATATACTTGGCCAAGTGATCAATTTCCTGAACTGTCGCTTCCGGTAATACATTTTGCTCCTCTACGGCGTATGTGGTCATAACAGAGCGTGTTTTATGTAAAACATGCTCGATGGATCGACGAGTGTTGTCCTGTGACGTGCGAAGGTGGACATCAATCTTCCTCAGTTGTTGTATTGCCAAGCGCCTATTCTCTTCTCTCGAAAGATCAAGCGATGAGATATTACTCGTTACCTCATCAAGCTTCCATAAAGGTTGCTTTATCAAGTCGTGCTCGAGTTCATCTGCCTGCCCATGGGACTGAGACTCTGCCATCTCCTCATTTTAGCATAAATTCGCCATATTTTCCATGCGGCACCGCGAAACTGACTTGCAGACTCGCATGAAGGCAGTGGATCACTTCAGGACCATTAACATCACCATGGTATGCGGGTCTCTTTCGACCAAAGCATTCTGGCGGAGAGGGAGGGATTCGAACCCTCGAGGCTTTTAAGGGCCTGCCACGTTAGCAGTGTGGTGCCTTCGACCACTCGGCCACCTCTCCACGCAGGAGCAAGTATAGTGATTTTTCGTATCCGGCTACAGCTTTTCCTCAGCCGTTTTCTCCTGTGCCATAAGTTCAGTGCTTATGTCATCAATGCCGTAGCGCGTGTGCACTGCAATCGATCCGTTGAGTTCAAGTGTCAGAGCAAATATGTCCATGGTACTGCTCTCGAGAATAATGCACCCCATGCTGCGATAGCGTTCCTCTGCCGGCGCTCCGAACATTTCTTCCTCGTCCCTGTGCTCATGGAAGCCGTATGCCGTGCGCTCGTCGTCCTTCCACAAACGCAGAAACCGACCCGATGGCCCAAAGGTAACGCGGTCTCCCTTTACTTCCGAGCTTTGAATCACCCAGTCCGTTGCAGGCGTCGTCGCATTGTACGACCTTCCAATGTAGTACACGCCTCTGCGTTGCCCGGTGACGACGGGGAACCGGAGGTATCGGCCGTCATCGTGAACCAGGTACCCATCATTGCTTCGTGTATCAATGAATGCCGTGTCACCGGGTTCAGGCTTCCATTCAGAAGCTGCGACTGCTACGGCGACCGGACGCGGCGCCTCGTACACAGGCGCTGCAGGAACAGCCAGAATCAATGTGAGGAGTGACGCAGCAATGGACATAAGCGTTAAATTGTAGTGGCTATTTATTTCACGTCAACCGCATATCTAAGCCAAGATTCAGCTAAACCACCTGCAATCGCCCAATGCTTTAGTATGTATAAATTTTGTGTACAATTACCTCGTGCATTCACACCTTCACCACACGCCGGTTCTCCTCCGGGAGTGCATGTCGCTTCTGTCTCCCTCCGGCGGTCAGACGGTACTGGACGTTACCCTCGGCCTCGGCGGACATGCAGAGGAGTTCTTGCGCAGGACAGGTCCCGACGGCCAGTTCTACGGAGTCGATACTGATGAAGAGAATTTACATTTTGCTACTGATCGATTGTCGCTGTATGCCGGAAGACTGCATCTGTTCCGTGCGAACTTTCAACATCTGGCGGACATCGGATTACCAACTGTTGATATTGTCTTTGCCGATCTCGGGGTCAGCTCTCCGCACTTCGATCTCCCGGAGCGCGGATTCAGTTTCCGCTCGGATGCTCCACTCGATATGCGGTTTGATCGCTCGTCCGGAGCGACGGCTGCAGAGTGGATCGCTTCATGTCATGTTTCGACGCTGACGAGGACGCTCTCGAAGTACGGGGAGCTCCGCGAGGCTGCACGCATTGCCCGTCACATTGCTGATGCCCTCCCTCAAACAACATTTGCCCTCAGAGATGCAGTCAGGAAGGCTGTCGGGTTTCGCGCGGATGCCATGCTCCCCCGGGTCTTTCAGGCAGTGCGCATGGCAGTGAATACTGAAATAGACGCTCTGGAGTCGCTCCTTGCCGTTTCACCCGGGCTTGTAAAACCTGGCGGGCGGATTGGCATCATTTCCTATCATTCCCTCGAGGATAGACTGGTGAAGAATGTCTTCAGGAAGCTCTGCACTGCTCCAGTAGATGAGCGTACAGGGCAGGATCTGGCTCCTGCGGAGTGGAGTTCTCTTACGAAGAAGTGTGTCGTTCCTACACCGCAGGAAATCGAGGAAAATCCCCGTGCACGCAGTGCGAAGTTCAGGGTCATTCAAAAAAATGTTCATATCTGATACGCTTACCTCTGCATGTCCTTCAGTACGACGAATTCACAGGCACTTCCCAGACGGTCCTCGCTCGGGAGGCTCGTCGATGAAAGTACGTTGCTCCTGACATTTTCGATAGGTGCACTCATTCTCGTTCTGGCCCTCCTCATTCTCTTCCACCAGAACAGTAACGCCACCAAGGGGTATCAACTCCGTAATCTCGAGCGCGAGCGTTCACGACTTCTTCTGGAGGAGGAGGTTCTCAATATGCACGTTGCCCGCGCACAGGCCATGCAGAAGATTGAGGCGGACAATCAGATTCAGGCGATGGTTGGCGTCCGTAAGCCTGCGTATGCAACGTTCATAACGGATACCGTG
>VGKZ01000095.1 GCA_016866815.1 Candidatus Peregrinibacteria bacterium
TAGTGACTTCCTCATCGTGACGCAGGGGGAGGGGGGTGCGCTTGTGGTGACGCGTGACGGCAGGGAGACGGTGCCGGTATGTACGGCCGAGAAGGTCATGAACCCGACAGGTGCCGGAGACGCATTTCGCGCAGGACTTCTCTATGGATTGGAGCGCGGATGGAACGTGCGTGATGGTGCCCGTCTGGGTGCCGTCATGGGCAGTCTTGTAGTCGGCATCGACGGTACCCTTCTGGAAAGTTTGGACATGGAAGAGGTGTGGGCCCGGGCGGAGGAGACGTATGGAGAAAAACTGCCGGCCTGAAGATTTTTTTCCTCTGTTTCTTCTGTTTCCTGTGGATCCTCTGTATCCTGCGTAGGTTCGTCAGCACTCTTCACTAACATTTTCACTTTTAACTAATGTCCTACGTCAAAGATCCATCGCAGGCCACACAAGGACGCCTCAACCTCGAGATCGCCGAAAAGCGCATGGGTGCCCTTCAGGCCGTCCGCGCGCGTTTTGAGAAGGAGAAACCGTTTGCCGGTCTCACCATCGGTATGGCGCTCCACGTCACCAAGGAAACAGGCATCCTCGTTCGCACGTTGAAGGCAGGCGGAGCGAAGGTTGCCATTACCGGCTGCAACCCGCTCTCCACGCAGGATGACATCGCCGCCGCTCTCGCGGAGGAAGACGTCTTGGTGTGGGCATACAAAGGAGAGTCCAAGGAGGATTATTACAAGTTCCTCAATGCGGTCATCGATCAGAAGCCCGATATCACCATCGACGATGGTTGCGATCTCGTTACGGAGATCCACACCAAGCGCAAAGATGCTCTCGGCAAGTTGATCGGTGGGTGCGAAGAGACGACGACCGGCATCATCCGCCTCCATGCGATGGTGAAAGACGGCGTACTGAAGTGTCCGATGATCGCGGTGAATGACAACAAGACGAAGCATCTCATGGACAACTATTACGGCACGGGCCAGTCCACGTTCGACGGTATCCTGCGCTCGACAAATCTCCTCATCGCCGGAAAAACGGTGGTGGTGCTGGGGTATGGAAGTTGCGGAAAAGGTGTTGCGATGCGTGCCAAAGGCATGGGTGCACAGGTCATCGTGACGGAAGTCGATAACTTTGCAGCGCTGCAGGCTGTCATGGACGGTCATCGTGTTATGCGCATGAGTGAAGCCGCCGCACTCGGTGATCTCTTTGTCACGGTGACGGGAAACTTCCATGTCATCCGCATGGAGCACATGGACAAAATGAGAGACGGATCCGTGGTGTGCAATTCCGGACACTTCGACAACGAAATCGATATGGTTTCGCTCGAGAAGAATGCAAAGAGGAAGCGTCGGGTGCGCCACTACCTGGATGAGTATCTCCTCAAGAGCGGACGTGTTCTCTATGTTGCGGGGGAGGGAAGACTGGTGAATCTGGCCTCGGCAGAGGGTCACCCCAGCGAAGTGATGTCTCTCTCGTTCTGCGGACAAGCACTCGCCTGCGAGTACCTTGTGAAGCACAGAGGCAAGCTCGCCAATGAAGTGATTACGCTCCCGCCGGAGATCGACGATGATATTTCTGCGCTGCAAATCGGGACGATGGGGCTCTCCATCGACACTCTGACGCCCGAGCAGGTGAAATATTTGGGCAGCTGGTCAGAGGGTACGTAAGAGGTGTCTGGTGCCTGTTTTTCCAAGTGTGAGGATGGTATTATTTAGGCTTTAATAAGCCATTTATGCGGTATATGTGATGTTCTTGACATACTGTGAAACGATGCTTAGACTGCTCGCAACTTCTGTATTGCTGTGCCAGTACATTGCTTTACTCTCGGCATTCGTTCGGTCTTCCTCATGTGGGAAGAAGGGGTGCTGTAATACGGAATCCGGAGCAGGAGTATCACCCCTTCAACCTTCAGAAGGGTGCTTCGACAGTTCATTCACAACACAGGATAAGCGGAAAACGATCTGCTTTCCCACTCGGAGGATTCCGGGGTCGCTTTACTCCGTTCGCGGAGGGTTTACCTTTAGGAAAAGGTAAGTCGCGATTGGAAGCAGGTTAAGTGTCTCTTTTTAGAGGAGGGCATCATGCCCGAGAGCATTCTGCTCGATGAAGTTCAGGTGGCGGATTCCGAAAAGCGGCGCGCCAAGCGCCGCAAGGGTGCCCGTGTGGCACATCGCAGTCGCAAGGAGGCGGCGGCTCACGCGCTCGAATGCGCGGAGGTTGCTGCCCGCAACTGCGGTGCGGAGTTTGACCCGGACACGTTCCAGGTCACGCTGAATGGCGGTTCTAAGACCGCCAATGCCGCTGCGGTCGCGGCCGCGACCAAGGCACACCGCCTGGCTCGTCGGGCGAAGTAGGGGCGAGAAGGAAGAGGCGCTGAGTGCCCCGGGTGCCCGCTCGTAAAGAGTGGGCGCCCGGGGACGTTGAGAAAATGAATGCAGATCGTTTTCCGCAGGAATTAAAGATCTGCTCTTGCCGATTCTTGGAGCCAAATCTTGGCTTCGCGGTGAGTGCATAACTAGAAGGAGCACGTCATGTGCCAAAAGCGCGCTTGCGTCATTGACCACCGTCGGCGGATCAGTTTTTTCTACCGCCGTCGTCGGCGCTTCTAGCTTCCCCGTCGCACATCTCGTTGCGGCGGTTTCCATAGCCACGGATTCTTCTCCTTACGGAGGGGGGTCCGTGGTCACCCTCAAGAAGAGAGCGTATCTTTGTTTCCTCCTCCCATGAGATCAGATTTGTTTGCATCGGATCACAACGATGATCACCGTGCAGCACAGCAGCATGTGCTGGAGTTTGCCAATTTCATGCAGCAGGAATTTCCGTCACACGGCAATGCATTCCACGATATTGCCCATACGGCAATATGCGAATTACAGGCATGCCTGGTGCACGACGCTACAGAACCCGTTTCGTATTTGGATTGGGCAGATCATACGAAAAAATCCATGCTCAAGCATGTGGTCAGTGCACGCATGCGCCCGCCACAACCTTCGATGAATTAATCGGGATACACACATTTTTTCACAACCGGCTTGGTATGGTACCGCTCGTCCGCCTTCGCAAAGCTTCGGCGGACTCCCGGCACACAGTATCTTCGGCTTCGCACTTCTCCGCCTCCGGCGGATTGTGCTCAGCTCGAATTCAACTGTGGCTTGCCAGCCGAAGCAAAGCGACCCGCGTGAACGAGAAAAGTCCACCTTCGCAAAATCGGATAGGTTCCATTGGTATCAGAGCTGTTGGTGGAATTGTACCGCTCGTCCGCCTTCGCAAAGCTTCGGCGGACTCCCGGCACACAGTATCTTCGGCTTCGCACTTCTCCGCCTCCGGCGGATTGTGCTCAGCTCGAATTCAACTGTGGCGGAGAGGGGGGGATTCGAACCCCCGAAACCCTTTCAGGTTTACACGCTTTCCAAGCGTGCGCACTAGGCCACTATGCGACCTCTCCATGTGCAGTAATCGCAGGAGGGAAAGTCTGTCAGGCCACGGAGCCTGTCCTGAGCCTGACGAAGGACGACCTCTCCTTCGGCTCTGGAGTATAACGAATGACCCTCGTTGAGGAAGCTCTTTACCGAGCTTTATTTCTTCGTTCCGCAGGCGCTGCAACTGCTGCAGTGTGCTTTGCCGAGTTTCCACAAAAGCATCACGTTCACTGGAAACGCCAGTAGTGAAAGGGAGGCAGCAGTGGTGCCGAAGCTGCCGCTCAAGCCAAAATGCGCGACGTACACGCCGACGAGCGAAGCGATGGTCGCGAGGCCCGCGAGCAGAAACAACAATTTGCCGACCATGGCACATGCAGGGTTTTTACAGCAGTCCATTGGAGAGGGGGGTAGGGGTCGGGG
>VGKZ01000096.1 GCA_016866815.1 Candidatus Peregrinibacteria bacterium
GAGAGCATGATGCTCCGTTCCTCGATCAACTTGCCGTTTCGGATGCGCAACACGACGGCCTGCGCTTTTGCCTTGCCATTGCCCATGAATGCGATGCCGATGACATCGACAGTATTCCCGTCCGTCCCGGAGACCACCTGCTGTTCCTCCAGCGAGGCGATATGTGCAAGTACGTCGCGCAGTTTGGCTGCACGTTCAAACTTCTTGCCTGCAGCTGCGTCCTGCATGAGTCTCTTGAGTTCCGTGATTGTGGCGCCTCTGTCCCCCTTGAGGAAACGCATCACTTCATCGATGGATTTCCGATAGTCGTCCTGCTCCATCTTGCCACTGCAGAGACCGTTGCATTGACCGATTTGCGCTTCCACACATGCGCGTTGCGGTGTGCGACCGGCATTCAGTGCATCGATCGATGCACTGCACGCCCGGAACCGAAAAATATCGTGGAGCAGATCCAATGTACGATTGAGGTCGTACGAGGAGAGGAACGGTCCGAAGTATTTGGCGCCGTCATCGGACATCTGTCGCACAACATCAATGGTCGGGTAGGGCAGTTTCGTACCAATGCGGACGTAGACGTAGTTTTTATCGTCCTTCATCAGCACGTTGTACTTGGGTTTTATCTCCTTGATCAGATTGGTTTCCAGGATGAGCGCTTCGAGTTCGTTTTCCGTCACGGTCATATCGACATCCGTCACCTTGGTCATGAGTGATGTCTTCCATGGGCCCAGTGTGGATGCTGCGTCTTTCTGTACGTAGCTCCGCAGCCTGTTTCTCAGATTCTTGGCCTTGCCGACGTAGAGGACGGTGCCGTCAGTGCCCAGCCAGCGGTAGACTCCGGGCTTTTGTGGAGCCTTGGCAATACGCGTGCGGAGTTCCGGGAGGTAGTCTGTCACGGGGTATAGAATAGCGTATCGAGCGGTATGCTATGAGCCATGAGTCGTACGTTATACTCATATCATGCCCATATTTCTCATAGCCCATAGCCCATCGCTCATAGCCCATCGCTCATAGCTCATCACTTCATGTCTCCACTCGTCTCCGTCATTGTCCTCAATTACCGAAGCCCCCAGGCCGCGGTGCGGTGCGTGCTGCACCTTCTGGAGCAGAGTATTGCCGGACAGATCGAAGTGATCGTCGTGGACAATCATTCGCAGGATGATTCTGTCGGCGTCCTCAGGAATCGCCTCGGACATCTCTCTGCCGTGCGCATCGTCGAGACCCCCCGCAATGTTGGCTTTGGAGGCGGATGCAATCTCGGTGCGCGTTTCGCACGGGGGGAATTTCTCCTCATCAATAATCCCGACAAATTACTGCAGAGGGACGGCATCGAAACATTGCTGCGACGCATGCGCGAGGATAAACGCATCGGCATCATAGGTCCGAAATTACTCTACAGTGACGGTTCGGTTCGACCTTCTGCACGGGCCTTTCCGTCGCCGCTGGACGTCATCGCAAAGCGGTCTTTTCTCAGCGTGCTCCTGCCCGGGCGCATGGCGCGGTATTTGCAGAATGGAGCGGAAGACGAACCTGAACGTCGCGTGGATTGGGTGGTTGGCGGATGCTTTCTCATCTCGAAGGATCTCTTCTTTTCTCTCGGTGGATTCGACGAGAGTTTCTTCCTCTTCTTTGAGGATACCGATCTCTGCAGACGGGTGATCCAGACTGGACGCAGCGTCATCTACTACCCCCGTGTTGCAGCGGCAGACCGCATTGCGCGTCTCAGCGAAGGGGGAATTCTGACGTTGCTTTGCACGCCGACCGGCCGTGCGCACGTCAGGAGTGCATTGCACTACTTTGCCAAATGGGGGGTTGGAGTACCGCAGATGAGTGCCTAGGGCATAATACTCCTCGATCTTTTTTGTTGACCCTTCCTTGCCCTTCCTCTAGCCTTTCGTGCGCTTCTATGGGAATGCCCACCCTTTCAGTTCAGGCCCGTTCCACGTCGGAAACGCCACGCAATCTCCGTGCCAAAAACACGGTTCCGTGTGTTGTATACGGCAATGAAATGAAGAATACAGCCATTCAGTGTGATTATAACCAGCTCTTCAAGGTGTACGTGAAGGCGGGGGCAAGTACGCTCATTGAGCTCGATGTGGAGGGCAAGAAGGTACCGAGCCTGGTTCACGATATCGAGTTCGACCCCATTTCCGGTCGCATCGCGCACGTCGATTTCTATGCGGTCAACATGAAGAAGAAGATCGAGGCCAAGGTTCCTGTCCGCATTACCGGTGTTTCACCGGCAGTCAAGGAAGAGGCCGGCGTGCTCGTCATCGTTCGTGATCACTTCACCGTACACTGTCTTCCTGCGGATCTCCCGCACGATATTGAAGTGAATATCGATTCGCTCAAAGCGTTCCGTGATACCGTCCTTGCCGGCGCAGTCACACTGCCGCCGGGTGTGACAATCGAGGAGAGTCCGGAGGAGGTGGTGGTCACCGTTCAGGAGCCACGCAAGGAGGAAGTGGTAGAGCCTGTAGTGGCCGAAGGTGCAGTTGAGGGGGCAGCTCCTGTCGAAGGTGCAGAGGCAGCAGCAACCGGCGCAAAGCCGGCAGCAGAGGCAAAACCGGCAGCAGGCGCCAAGGCTCCTTCCAAGAAGGAGTAATACTCTGACGGAATTTCCATGCAGGTTCTCGCGCGTCTCCTGTCTCTGGCCATCCTCGTCCTCGCCATGCTCTACGGAGCGTTGCTCTTCACTGATGTCCGGACATTCAATAGTCCGCGGCAACGTCATACTGTCGATCAGCGGGAGTCAAAAACCACACTGCCTTCCCTGATTCTTTCACGGCTGAATCTCATTCCGTTCTTTAGCGGACGCCAGCCGCTTTTTGCGGTGGTGATCGAAAACCACGAAGACGCGCGGCCTTACCAGCGTGGACTCAGCAGCGCTGTTCTCATACAGGAGTATATGGTCGAAGGTTTCATTTCGCGCTTCGTTGCGCTCTTCGATGAGCGTTCCATTCCGAAATCCATCGGTCCTGTGCGCTCCCTTCGTCCGTACTTCATCGATGGCACAATGCCGTGGGGCGGAACGGTTTTCCATGCCGGTGGTAGCCCCGAAGCGTTTGAGCGCGCACG
Source organism: Candidatus Peregrinibacteria bacterium (assembly GCA_016866815.1). Lineage (GTDB taxonomy): Bacteria > Patescibacteriota > Gracilibacteria > Peribacterales > Peribacteraceae > VGKZ01. Next base: position 3,076 of record VGKZ01000096.1, read on the forward strand.
CGAACAGGAAGGTATTCAGGCGATCAACGGCCTTGCGCTACCCGAGGATTTTCTCCGCGATGACGATATCCCCCCGCCGCACAACCTCTTCGTTCCGCGCGACCGTCTCCGGCACCTGCTCGAAATGAATCGCGTGGAAAAAGATGTCACATGGCCGCCGTTTCCCGTCGGTTCGCCCGTCGGTGCATCATCGGTAACGGATATCAGTGTGAATTTCTTCAGCTCACTTCACAATATCTCATACGCATTCGATGCGTTTACAGGAACGTACAAGCGGACAAATGGAAAAACAGTTTCCGATGCACATCCGCACAACATTCTGTTTCTTGAAGTGCCCATCGATTCCATTGGCGAACATGGCAGGATGTTCATGACGTTGACCGGAAAAGGGGACGCACTGCTCTTTCACTCCGGGAAGATGCAGGAGGGAGAGTGGCACCGGAAATCCCTCGATGAATCGTGGACGTTTACGACGGCTGACGGCGAAGATTTCCTCTTTGCCAAAGGGCAGATCTGGATGACGGTGCTGCCGGATCTGGAACGCGTGAAATGGGAATAGTGAATTACCTGCAGTCTCTGGTTCGTCCTTTCTTTTCAGCAGTGAAAAGAAAGGACGCAAAGAAAAGCTGCCGCGAAAGTGCAAAACTCGCTCCCATGCGCCAAGTGCGGGTCGCTCGGACATGCACTTTTGCGGATGACGTAGAGATTATTACGACGTTTCACGTAGGAATTCCG
>VGKZ01000097.1 GCA_016866815.1 Candidatus Peregrinibacteria bacterium
GGGGTCTCCTGAGCGGTATGAGCTTGCCTGAAGCCATGAAAACAGGTAGCATACAAGCTGCGAGCGTCGTCGGAACCTTGGGTTCGCAGGCGGGGCTCCTCACAGACAACGAGATACGGCAGCGACTGAAGACATCCGCTCTTGTTGTCACTACTCATTCCCTGTAACTCCCATGTCCGACGATCATCTCCTCCAGATTCAGGAACTCATTGAGAGCGCTTCGGCATCACTGAAAACCGCCAATACCCTTCTCCGGGAAATGACGGGCATCGTCGATACCAGCCGCGAACGTCACGTCACACGCGCAAGCTCAACGGGTGCAGGCGGATCGGTGGACGGCAAAGTGGTGGAAGGTGTCTTCGACGGACAGAACATGGTGGATGCCGCCGGCCAGAGCTACCCCGTGCCCGCGAACTACGCGAGCAAGAGCAAACTCGTGGAAGGAGACGGCATGAAACTGACGATCACCGATGAAGGGAAATTCATCTACAAGCAGATCGCTCCCGTGAAGCGCAGGACCGTCGTCGGCGTTCTCATTCAGGAGGACGGCCAGTACAAAGTCCTCGCGGAAGGCAAAGCCTATAGGGTGCTCCTCGCCTCCGTGACCTTCTACCGCGCGGAAGTCGGAGATCAGGTGACCATCCTCCTCCCTGCAGACCTGCAAGCGAAGTGGGGCGGCATTGAAGCAGTGATTCCCAAGAATGTATCCGAAGCAGCCGCGAGGAACGCCCTCGGACGCGGGGACGACGGTGAGTTGAGCCCACGAATGTGACGAGTTGTTGGCTGTTCTGTTCCTGAGCTGTTTTTCTGATATCGCAAAGAGCAACGCAAGAACTTAGCAACCGAGCAACTCGGTGGTACTCTGGCTTTGATGAAACTCCCGCCCCGCATCCTCGCTCCCATGCTACTCGCATTTCTGTGCGCGGGTGCTTTGATGGTATTCCTGTGGTGGCAATTGAAGGAATCCACGCGCCTCATCCGCCCCACGACCTTCGAAACATCGGGGCTCCTCGGCGGACCGGCTGCCCCGGTGACGGATACCATTTCGGGTGATGAAGATGCTTCGCTGCTGCACCTGCGGCGCGGGGATATCCTCGCACAGCGCGGTGAGTGGCCGGAAGCTCAGGAAGAATATGAAAAATCCGTGGAAGCAGATGGAGGACTCCCCGCTCTCCGCAAACTCGCGCAGGCTCAGCTGCAGCGCAGGGATATTAAAGGTGTACGCGGGACACTGAAGAAACTGAAGGCAGAGGGGGCACGCGCGGAGGACGTTCTGCTCCTCGAAATCATCATCCTCCTGCGCACAGGGGAAATCGTCGATGCACGGAATATCCTGCTCGGTGCGGAAGACTCTCCGCAGAAACACTACGGTCTCGCGCTGCTCGGCATCATCGAAGGCAACCACGCCGCCGTCACAAAGGAGCTGGAACTGACGATTGGCGGATGGGATCCCGTCCTGCGCTCCTATGCGAGAACGTTGCAGGCCGCGTACGTGGAGTTCTCCCTGTTTCCGGAAGGCTCTCCCCTGCACCTGACCACACTCCTCGCCCGCGCACTCGCGCAGGTACAGGAATGTGAAATCGCACTGCCGCTCCTCGTGCAGGTCACGGGAGCGAAAGACGATTACCGCGACGCATGGATTGTGCAGGGCTACTGCGAACTGACAACGGAACGCCCCGACCAGGCGCTGGCATCACTGGAACACGCCTACGCGCTGGACCCGCAGAAACCGGAGATCCAGTACTTCCTCGCACGCGCGTACGCCGGACTCTACGAGTACGACAATGCGATCACGTTTCTGGAATATGCGTTGAGTAACGGCTTCGAACCGAAGAACGAAGTGCGTCGCCTGATCGCGAAGAACGCGCTGAAAGTGGGCAAGCCGGAACTCGCACTGAAGGCATACGCGGAAGCGACGACTGAACCGGACGCAACACTGGAAACCTTCGAGAGTGCTATAGGCATCGCTGTCTCTCTGAAGAAAACCGATGACGCCGTTCTCCAGGCCAAACTCGCAGTACAGAAATGGCCGGATGACCCGCGATCCTACGACCTCTTCGCCTCGGCTGCCATGGCCGCAGGTAAGAATGAAGAAGCGAAGAAAGCTCTGGAGAAAGCACTGGAACTCAACCCGCGGTATATGCCGGCGCGGGAGAAACTTGAAAAAATGAAGTAGAGGACTCAGAGGATTCAGAGGACGCAGAGGACTTAGAGGATTCAGAGGACTCAAGGGACTCAAGGGACTCAAAGGACTCAAAGGACTCAGAGGATCCAGAGGACCGAAAGGAACAAAGGAAATATAAAAACCGTGTCGCGAAGCAGGTAACGCCCGCAGGCAATAAAAAATCGTGTCGCGAAGTCGGGCTTCGCCCGACTGGAGCGACTCCTTTGAAGGGAAGGAGAGCCCGTGAGAGGAAACCGCAGGTTTCCTTTCACGACAGCGAAGCGATACAAAAAAGACCAGTAATAACCACTGGCCTTTTTTGTCTTTATATTTGTCTTCCCGGCTTTCTGCAACTATTCGAAGCGAAGGGAGTTGCGAGCCTCAGAGAAAGACGGATTATGTGAAGTGAGGTGAGGTGACCTCGGCTCCTGCCGTGCTAGGGTTTCTTGTTTTACCTCGCAACCGGACGAGTCCCCCGTGCCAGGCGCCAAAACAAGGTCGAAACCAAGGGGCCATGGGGAATAGAAGGGAAGCATCCCGAGTAGCGACCTCTCATCATCGGGACGGCATCGCACAGCAGAGAGGACGATGGACACCGAACAGATGTCCGTTGTCCTCCCCACGTGTCTTTCTCTGGTTGATGTGAATGAACGTTTGTGTGTGCCGGGCCCGGCGACTGTGTGTCTTGGTGTTTGATTTATCCATGCGGATAAATCTGGCTATCGTATACATACTCAACCCGTCTTGCAAGGTTTTCTGATCGACAGAGTGAAAATATGTGTTATGGATAAATTTTGTGCTCACGCTGCCCTGTCGCACGCTTTCCACTATAAGCGCAAAGCTAAAAGCTTTAAGCTATGGCCATGGCTTCCCTCATCCGGCGATCGGCTCTGATTGTCTCGGCGATGCTCTGCAGCGCGGCGCTCCTCTCCGTGATCATCCTATCGACGATCGCCCTGACGGCATACGGAAGCACACCTGCGGAGTTTCTCCCTGCGGACAAGACCATCGCACTGCTCCACGGTGCCAATGATGCACTCGTACCACTCTGGCTGAAGCAATTCCCTGCTCCGGGCACCGGATCCATGGATGGAAAAACAATTGCGATGCTGCAGTCACCGGCTGGCAATGACATCGTTGTCTTCGAGCGCAAAACACGTGGCCGAACATTCGCCCATAGCATCGGATCCTACGGCCTGTACCTCTCGCGACCGGACCTCCTGCCGACGATCGTCAAAAAAAACAAGAGCCTCGCTACGCTCCCTGCGTATCGCGTACTCACACGTTCGTTCACACCAAAAACATCATGGGTATTCCTGAAGAACGATGCGATCCCGAAAGCCTCCTCGATGAGGGATCATATTCTCTCTGCATCACTGATGGGCAGGAATGCCGAAGCGGTTGGATTCACGGCGGGCGACGGCATACGGGAACTCAGTATCTACGCGCCTGCAAGGGAAGCCGCGGGTACCCCCGCCGATGCGCGCATACCGTTTGCAGAACATCCCTTCTTCGTCCTGAGCGCCGGCAACCTGCAGGCATCCTTCCGCAACACACTCTCGGCGCTGCCGGAACATACCGCAGCGATCCTGGAGGGACTGGTGGCACAGAAGACTCTGGATCTCTTCGGCCCGGATGTCAGC
>VGKZ01000098.1 GCA_016866815.1 Candidatus Peregrinibacteria bacterium
ATGAGCGCACCGAGCTTTTCGTTCCTGCCGCCCTCGTCGTACATCGTCCTCATGCTGAACGGCCGTGAAGTCACATTGTTGATGTTCAGCTTCATGTAGCACTCGAAGTTCGGAATATTGATTACGTCCTGCTCCGAGAGCACCGGTGCAAATTCCTTCGCCATGTACTCGGCATCCTCGGCACCGATCTTGAAGCTGGAAATGCTACCCACGTTACCGAAAACCGCATCACGGAGCTTCGAGTTCGCCTGGCCGTAGGATTCGGTTTTACCGACAAGCTGGCCGATGTACTGGTGAGCCATGATGAGTGCCAGTTCATATTTTCTCGCTTCGGAGAGAATCGTCGCGAAAGCCTCCGTCACGAAGTTCTGGAACTCGTCGACGTAGAGGTAGAAGCGTCTGCGCTGCGGGCGGGGAACGTCTGCGCGGGACATGGCAGCCATGTTCACCTTATTCACGAAGATGAGTCCGAGGAGCTGCGCATTGATGTCGCCGATTTTTCCTTTGGAAAGGTTTACGAGGAGAATCTTTCCCGTGTCCATCACTTCGCGAATGTTGAACGCGCTCTTCGGCTGACCGATGATATTGCGCATCGTCGTATTGGTGATGAACGGGCCGAACTTCGCGCTGAAGTACGGAATCATTTCCTCTTTTTCGCGCGCTCCGGTCTTCGCGATTTCGTTCTCCCAGAAACTGCGGACGACGATGTTCCTGCATTTGCTCACCTTGTAGCGCTGGAAGTCGTCATCTACGAAGAGGCGGGGGACATCGATGAGCGTGGCACCTTCGTCTTCGTCATCCATGAGCGTGAGGCAGCCATTGCGGAAGTAGTGCTGAATGCGCGGACCGAAGATCTCGTTTCCGAACAGCTTGATGAAAATTTCCATGGCGTCGAGTGAGGCGCGGTCTTTCTGTTCGGGGGTTTTCGCTTCGAGCATGTTCAGTCCCATCGGGCGTTCAATGTCCGCGGGGTCAAAGAGAATGACATCTTTTGCCCGTTCCTTCGGCGTATGTGCCAATGCATCCTCGACGAGATCGCCGTGAGGATCGATGATGCAGATACCGTCGCCGTTGTGGATATCCTGACGGGACATCCAGCTGAGCAGGGAGGATTTACCCGTACCGGATTTACCGATGATGTAGTGATGACGTGTACGGTCTTGCGCCATGAAGCGTATGGGTGTCTCCGTAGCGCGATACTTGTTGACGCCGAGGACAATACCCTCTGTCGGCGCGTCGGGCGGAGGCGGAAGGACCTTGGAGGAAATCCAGTGGATGATCGGAATCTTGTTGTATCGGCTGTCCGGAAAGTGGAAGAGACCCGAAAGCTCCTTCTCGACGAGCAGACACTGCCTGTGGAACGCTCCGTTCAACCTGTACTTCCAGAGCGGATAAATGGTCTTGGCATTGAGCGACAGCGGAAAGAAATCGACGACCATTCTCCTGTTCACGAGGTAGTTACCGTAGAGGTCTTTGAATGCGTTGAACGCAACCTGCATGTTGTCGGTGATTTCGATGCTCCTCTGCCACGTTTTACTCGACGCAAATATGCGGATCGACGTGTGATACACACTCATGCCGCCTTTTTCACCCATGTGCTTGTAGAGCTCTTCCTCAGGCTGAATCATACGCACGAAGGAGTCACCGGATTTCGCACCCGGTGCCATGGTGGACGTGTCACCGGACGCGATGCCGCCGAGAACATTGCCGATGATACCGAGGAGCGGGATGTGGCTGAGCCAGTGATCTTTCTTTCCCTTGAACTGCTGCGATGCAAATTGACGGATGCGCTTATTGTACTTACCGGAGAACGAAGGTCGGAGGACGATCTGGATCGCTGCGGATTCATCCGTTCCCATCTTGCTGAGCACGTTCGCGATACCGTTGAGCGGATCATCCTGCATCTGCTCAGGATAGCGCAGCGGGTAGAAATACCTCTTCTGCTGCACCATGGCATACCCCACCATTTTCGAACCGGAAGGCCAGATGTCGGGCGTCGGCTGCACCAGCACTTCGGCATCCGGATAGAAAGCAGTGATCTGTTTTTCCACGATCGAGACGAGGCGCGGATTCGTGACGACGTACATCGTGAGAAGACCCTTCTCCACGTACATCTCGAAACTAATGGTCAGGTACCGGAAGAACCAGTAGTGAAGCATCTGCATGAAGTTCAGCGACTGGACTTCCCAGAGCGCGCGGTAGAGCTGCTCCATGATCGCTACCTTTTCCTTGAAATCCTTTTCGGTGCGCTTCTCCTGATCGATCTTGCTCTCCTGACGCGGCAACGTGACTTTCATGGAGACCAGATTCCGTCCCATGAAAAACGCGTACCACGTGCGGAAGGAAGACTTCGAAAACCTCCAGCCCCAGTAGAGGAGAACGACCGCGATCATGAAACCGAACGGCGCGTTCACGAATTCTTCACCGAGCCATGCCCAGAAGCCGTCGATGAACGCAGTCACGGCAATGATCGTCGTGATCCAGAGTATCGGCCAGGTAGCGTAGCGGAGGAAAAAAACCACGGTGCGTTTGAAGGGTTACGGACAGAATAGCGTAAATCTCTAGATTATAGCAGATTTTCGGTATCCCGAACAGGGGTTTTTGGCTTCAAGCCAAAGCGAAACGCCCCTAGCACGAGCTCACATGCATGCGCATTTCACGCTCCCTTCCGAATGCGTCGCCGAAGAGAAACGTATACGAGCCGTCGCTATCGGGCGTGAAGCGGTACTTTTCATCGGGATGAACAAAATCCTGGACGCGCAATTTCTGACCGTCCGGAAACACAATTGCGAGAACGACGAACGGACGATTGGCCTGGAGAACAAGCTGCTTGCCGTTCCGGAACGCATGTGGCACGCCGCGGAAAAACTGGACGCTTCGGGTGATACGCCGCTGGTACTCGGGTGCGCTTTCCTCGCAAGGATCGGACATTTCAAAGTCACCGAGACGCTCGAAAGTTGCACGGATAACGCCTTTACCGGGATGCGCTATATTCATGAACGCCGCTTCACTGAGGTCCATATCACGACCGTGGACGTAGGGACCTCGGTCATTGATGCGCACGACGACGCTCTGCTGCGTCTCGACGTTTGTCACGCGAACCAGCGTGTTGCTGGGGTAACTTCTGTGCGCTGCAGTGAGTGCATTCTTATCAAATTTTTCCCCGAACGCCGTGCCCTCTCCCTGGAAGTCATCGCCGTAGAAACTGACCTCATGCACTTCGGTGCGGAGTTTGCCGTCGAGGACGTTGATCATGGAAAGCAATTCCTCACGTGTGACGCGCGAATCCAATGTGCGGTTCATCTCCACGATCGGATATGCGCCGATCATCTCCGGAACATCGTCGGCTGTCATCTCCGGCAATTCCCGGACATTGCGTGTGCGGAAGAGCCACAGGAGCGCATCACCCAGAAGCAGCGGGTCTTCCGGCCGGAATTCCTCTTCGTCCTGCAGAATTCCCCTGTTTTTCGCATAGCGTATTTCCAGAGCTCCCGGCGTATCGTCCGCGATGTCCGAAAACGATGCCTTCGATTCGAAAGCAGGCCTGAGAATGCTCTCCCACATGAGCAAAAAACCCTCTCTCCGTGTGACGGAATCCCCTGCTGCGAAGACTATCGCAGGCACAAGGAAAACA
>VGKZ01000099.1 GCA_016866815.1 Candidatus Peregrinibacteria bacterium
CGCTGCAGTATAGCATGGGTGGATGCTCCGGCAGATGCCCATGAGAAAATGTTCTCCGGAGGGCTACTAGACGTAGGAGGGTGACGAATTGCCTCCGTCAGGGATGGAAGATCCGGAGCGATGAGTTTGGCATCCGGACCGGCGACCTCAGGAAGAGCAGACAGATCGAATGCGATGACGGGACATCCGCACGCCCGGGCTTCCAGTGAGGGGAGGCAGAAGCCCTCTTCAAGTGAAGCTGTCACGAAGCACGATGCCGCACTGTAGAGGCATCGCAAGGTGGCATCCGATACATTCCCGAAGATACGCACTCGGCGGCTGTCGATCGTCAGATGCGTCAGGTCATCATCACTAACAATGACGAGATGTGGCGCTTCCGGAACGGCACGGTGAGCCTCGAGGAGCATCGCAAGATTCTTATGCTGCTTCGCATTGCCCACGTAGAGCAAAAAGCCTCTCACCAGTCCGAGTCTGTCGAGCACGGAAGTCGTTTCTGCGTCATTCGAACGGTGAAATTCTGCACTGAATCCTTCGTAGACGACCGATACTTTTTTTCGCATTGCCGGGCCGTAGTATGCTCCGATCTGCGATGCGGTGTATTCACTCACCGCAATAACGGCAGATGCTTTTCTCAGTGTCCTCCAGACAAGCACTCTGTACATGCAGCGTTTCAGGAAAGAAGCGTTGCCGGGAAACCGATGGAGGATGAGATCGTGAATGGTCGCGACAAAGGGGACTGGACAGAAGAAGGGGACTGTAAAGTGCGGAGAGAAGAACAGCGAAATTCCGGAGTCCCTCATCGCACGCCGCAATTCACGGTGCTCGGAAATAGTGTAGTGCGGTGCAGCTACAGTCTGCGACTTCCATGAGCCAACGGGGAGACTTGCAAGCCACTGATTTGTCTGCGGATCATCGTGTACAAATACAACCCACGAACACGGCCCATCGACGGATAGCAGGGAACGAACTATCTCCCGGGTGTACGTGCCCAGACCCGCTCTGCGGGAAGCAAACCGACAATCGATACCGACAAGAGGCATGTTCGTCAGTATCATACCTGCGTGACTCTCGACGAAGCATGCAAATCATCGGGTATAGATAGACTGGAAGCCGAAGTGCTCCTTGCCGATCTTCTCGGTAAAGACCGTACGTGGCTGTTGGCACACGGATCGGAGGATATCGGCACACATGCCGATCAGGCACTGCAGAGATTCCGAGACCGTAAAACAGGCATGCCTGTTGCCTACATCACTGGAAAAAAGGAGTTTTGCGGAAGAATGTTTGCCGTTTCCCCGGGTATCCTCATTCCACGGGAATCAACGGAGAATTTGCTCAATCTCGCGTGGGATGTTCTCCATGGATCAACGGGAGACTGCATTCGTACACTCGATGATGGCATTGCTGGTGTAGTGCGAATCTTTCGACCTCAGCTTCAGCCCGAACTACTTGTCGACGTGGGGACAGGATCCGGTTGCATAGGCATAACACTCTCACTCGAAACATCCATGCCGGTGATCGCTACGGACAGTTCCATGGACGCAGTCGCCGCCGCAAAACAGAATGCAGTGCGGCTCGGTGCGGAAATCACCGTCGAGCATGGTGACTGCCTGAATCCGTTACGAGAGATTCGGAAGCCCTTTCTCGTCGTTTCGAATCCGCCGTACATTCCCGAAGGCACAGTACTTTCTTCCGAAGTCGTAGACTTCGAGCCGCGCAGCGCGCTGTTCAGCGGGGAGGATGGAAGTGAGGTGCTGCGGAAGATACTTCAGCAGGCTGAGGAACACCCCTGCTGCGTCGGCGTCGTTTTGGAGTGCGGAGAAAAGCAGGCTGCTCTCTGTTTTCCATCCGCGCAAACGTCTACACTATGAGCGTGAAGAGCTACAGAAAGACATTCGGCCCCGTCTGCGGCGTCATCGGCGCGCAGTGGGGTGATGAGGGGAAGGGGAAGATCGTTGATATTCTTGCCGAGGAGTACGACATCGTTGCCCGTGCCAATGGAGGAGCAAATGCTGGACACACGATTGTCGTCGACGGAGTGAAACATGTGTTTCGCATTCTCCCTTCCGGCTCGCTGCATGAGTCAGCACACATTGTGCTTGGAAGTGGCATGGTGATGCACCTGCCAACACTACTGGAGGAAATCGCATTGCTGCGTAAGCACGGCATCGACGTTGTAGAGCGCCTGCACATCTCCCGTGAGGCGCATATTCTCTTTGATTTTCACAAGGAGATTGATGCGGCAATGGAGGAGCGTCGGTCGAAAGCATCAGGAGAGGGGATTGGCACGACGAAGCGAGGTATCGGCCCCGCGTACATGGACAAGGCGGCACGCACAGGACTCCGCATGGAGAGTCTCGGATCGGACGTCAAAGCTGCGCTGCAGCAACGGTCATCATGGGTGAAGGACGCTTTCGGAGTCAGCATCGACGTGGAAAACGAGGTTCGCCAGCTGGTGGAGGCGCAGAACATTCTCGAATCGTGCGTGACGGATACTGTCGGATATCTCCACGGCGCTCTCGATCAGAGGAAGTCGGTCATCATTGAAGGTGCGCAGGCGACGTTGCTCGATATCGATCATGGTACCTATCCATACGTTACGAGTAGCTCGACGACTCTTGCAGGTGCGCTTCAGGGACTCGGGATTGCACCGAAGTGCGTGACATCGTGCATCGGTGTGGCAAAGGCGTACTGCACGCGCGTCGGCTCGGGGCCTTTCCCGGCAGAGGCTGATGTGAAAACCGCGGAGCGACTTCGGGAGCGGGGAGGGGAATACGGTTCCGTCACCAAGCGTCCGCGCAGGACCGGCTGGCTTTCGATTGATGACCTCAACTTCTCCGCAAGACTCAACGGCATTACGCATTGGAACATCACGAAGCTCGACGTACTGGATACGGAGAAGGTGATACCCGTCTGGGTGAATGGTGAGCGAGCAGAGATGTCAGGCTGGGATACATCGACACACGGTATCACTGATTGGAAAGCACTCCCTGAGCAAGCCAGAGCCTACGTCGAGAGCATCGCAAAGCAAACGGGTATTCCGGTGAGCTTCGTGGGAACGGGGCAGGGGAGGGATGAGATGGTTGTCTGTTCTTGATTTTTGATGTGCAGTGCCGTACTACATGTACTGCGACTATTCCACACGCTCCCCCCACTTCAACTTGCTGCGTAGTGTCGCGAAGAACGTGTCCTGCTTTTTCCGAAGGAACCGAATGCAGCGTTCATCATTGACGATGCGAACGGTATCACCGCGCTTCAACTGAACGTACACTTGTCCGTCCAGCGTGAGATTCACGTCACTGTCACCGTACTTGTTGCCTTTGGTCTGCACCTCTATATCAACGACGGCATCGCTCCGGATGACGACGGGCTTCTGGCTGAAGCTGTGCGGGTTGATCGGGGTCAGAATAGTGGCTCGCAGTGTCGGATGAACAATAGGGCCTCCTGCCGAGAGGTTGTACGCAGTTGAACCTGTGGGTGTAGAAACGATGAGACCGTCTGCATGAAAGGTCGTCAGCGGCTCGCCATTGACGACGGTCTTGAGATCGACAAGCCGTGCAATGGTTCCCTGTGCAATAACGGCTTCGTTAAGCGCAATACCGGAGAGTAATTCTTCCTTCCCTCTGTAGGCAACA
>VGKZ01000100.1 GCA_016866815.1 Candidatus Peregrinibacteria bacterium
TGCCGACCTGGAGCGACTCCTTTGAGGGAAAGGAGAGCTCATGAGAGGAAAACCGCAGGTTTTCCTTTCATGATTATGGTGCGCCCGGCAGGAATTGAACCTACGACCTTCTGGACCGCAACCAGACGCTCTATCCGGGCTGAGCTACGGGCGCACTGCGAGGAATGACAAAAGATCCCTGCGTTTAGCTTGAAGAGGCTACCATTCTTGTACCTCTTGTTCTAGTCCTGCTCGTAACTTTTGTCTATAATCTCGACCTATGCGCATTCGTCATTATGCGTCTGTTCCGGTTCTCGCTGTCACAGGCGGGTTGTATGCGGCGTGGCTTGCCTATCCCATCGCCATCGTCACGGCGGACATCGGTCGCCACATCATCAGCGGATCGATCTTTTTCCGGCAGCCGGAACTCTTCTGGAAACTGACGCACACGAATTTCTTCACCTACTCGCATCCCGATTACCCGTTCATCAATCACCACTGGTTGAGCGGTGTGTTTTTTTATTTCATGGAGAAAACTGGAGGGTGGCAGGGATTGCACATCATGTACATTCTCATGCTTCTTCTTGCTCTCGGTCTCTGCATCGACGCAGCACGACGCGTGAGTTCTCTATGGACAGCATCGGTCGTTGCTCTCGCTGCACTGCCGCTCATTGATCAGCGTACGGAGATTCGTCCGGAAGGGTTTGCGTATCTGATCGTCGCGGTGATGCTCTGGATTCTGATTGCCTCGGAACAGGGAGCCATCGCAAGGAGCAGGAGGTGGTTCCTTCCTGTTCTCCTGCTGTTCTGGACGAACATGCATGCATCGTTCCCCGTCGGACTTGCTCTCATACTCCTATTTGCATCCTATGAGATCTACCGCGCGCGAGGCCAGGGGAGCTCCGTGACTCTTGCGCAGTGGGGTATTCCCCTGACATGCATTCTTGCCGTCTTTGTGAACCCGAACGGCGTCTACGGCGTGCTCCAGCCGTTCCTGATATTCCGGGATGCCGGTTACGCAGTTGTCGAAAATCAATCCGTGTTCTTCTTAGAGAAGCTGGGCATGTACGCTGGGCCGTTTTTCTTCCTCAAGGCATGGATGGTGTTGCTTGTTCTCGGCGGTGTTCTCCTTGTGCGCTCGAAGAAAGCGACGACGGCCGTGCCACTGTTTCTGTTTACCATTGCGCTCGGATGCACCACGTTTTTCGCATCACGGCACATCAGTGCCCTCGGATTTGTCCTTGCGGTTGCTGCTGCAGCAATACTGAAACACATCACCGATGCCGGCGGGAAACGCACAGCATGGATAGCGACGGGACTTGTCGCGCTGCTCGCAGCAGTTTCGTTCGGATGGCATGTACAGCAGCTGTCTTCACGGTGGATTGTCATCGGCCTGGCTCCCAGGAGCACTGCTGCGGCGAAGTTCCTCAAAGAGAATAGCATTCACGGTCCTCTCTTCAATAACTTTGATATCGCCGGATATCTCATCCACGAGTTCTATCCGGAGGAACGCGTCTTCGTCAGCAATGTTCCCGAAGCGCATCCGCCGGAATTCTTCCGCGATGTGTACATTCCCATGCAGCAGGATGAGGCGGTGTGGCAGCAGCAACTGGCGCAGAATAATTTCAATGCGATTGTTCTCTATTACCACGACCGGACACAGTGGTTGCAGCAGTTCCTGAAAACCCGTATTTACGATCCGACATGGGCTCCGGTCTACGTCGATGATTCGGTGTTGGTTCTTCTGCGACGCAATGAAAAGAATCAAGATCTCATCACAAAGCATGGCATTCCGTCGACGGCCTTTACATTTGGACAGTAGATGATTCGGTGTTGATGTCCCTAGACATGGCACGGAATGTTTTTTATTTGAAGCAAGCAGATCGCTGCATTTTCTCATTTCTAGTCTTATAAATCATATTCGTCGCGAAGGCAAGCTTTGCTTGCCTGGAGCGACTCCTTTACAGGGAAGGAGAGATCGTGAGAGGAAACCGCAGGTTTCCTTTCACGAAAGAAAAACCTTCCCCGTTGCGCGCAATATAAATAAGGGCGCCAGCCCCGTGGGGCCAGCGCCCCATGGCGCGATTGACCACATCGCATTCCCTGTTCATCGGCGCAAGGAGGTGCGCCACCTTGTTTATGTTTGTAATAGCCCGAACCTCGGGCATCGGGTCCCCGTTTTTGAAAGGTCGGGGCAACCATATGTGTGTTTGTGTGTGCGCCTGGTCGGGGCGCGAACAGGGAGGAGCGAGAAGTGACTGGAGACCCAGCACCCCTTGGCCGTGATCATCTTGCGTATGCGCGTACTCTTGCAACGCAACATGCGGACAAAGGGTGCTGGGCCCGGAGCTGCGCTCCGGGATAGGACCGCACCGCCATGGGACAACCGAGCGATAAAGCCAGAAAGTCCATGCCTGTACGGCGTCACTTCTCACTGCTCCCTGCGTTTTTCCTTTCAAAGAGCGAACCCATTATTATAGCAAATTTCAGCGGTTTTTTCAATGCATATACATGCGGGCGGATGGCACAGTTTCTTCCCTTTCGACAGCACTACCTTTAGCATCCGTGTACATGAAACAATCTCAGCGTTCGCCGGCCGGCAAGCTCGTCCTCATCATCGGTCCGAGCGGAGTCGGCAAGAGTGTGATACTGCAGGCGTTGCGGGACCGTCATCCCGACTTTGTCTTTCCGCGCAGTGCAACGACGCGTGCACGGCGTAAGGGTGAGGGAACGGATCTGTATCGTTTTGTTTCCGATGAAGAATTCGATCGATTGATCGAGGAGAACAAAGTTCTGGAATCCGCGGTTGTTCACGGAACCGAACGCTACGGCACGCTGGCGGATGAAATCATTCCCGCCATTGACGATGCCAGGGTGGTCATTCGTGAAGTGGACGTGCAGGGGTTCGACAGCATTCGGAAGCACAGGTATTTCCGCGAGGGGGGTACGCATCCGCTCCAATCCATTTTCATTCTCCCTGAGAAACGCGAGAGACTCATCGAACGAATCCGTAATCGAGCACCGATTTCCGAAGAAGAGCTCCGGCGCAGAATTGCGAGCATGGACAACGAACTCGATCATGCTGCGGAGTGCGATGTGAAGATCGTGAATCACGAAGGAAAGTTGCAGGAGACGATCGTAGCCGTAGAGAAGGCAATTCTCGGGTAACGCGTTTTTTGATTGTTTCCTTGCAAAGCATCAGTAGAATTCATGCATGGCACGTACGAAGATCGCTCTTCTCTACGTCGGCGGTTCGATCGGAATGAAGGTGAACCAAAAAACAGGAAGGATCGAGCCCATTGAGTCCCTGAATGAAATTCATCGGTTTCTTCCCGAGTTGCAGAAGGAAGTGGCGCTGCAGTTTTTTTCCATCGCCAACGTCGGTTCCTCCGAAGTCACGCCCGAACACTGGTCGCAGCTCGCTCTCGCGATTGAAGCGCTCTACGACCGCTTCGACGGATTCGTCGTCGTGCATGGAACGAACACTATGAGTTATACCGCATCGGCATTGAGTTTTTCCCTGCAGGGACTCGGAAAACCGGTCGTTCTCACCGGCGCTCTGTTGCCGATCAACGACCTTGCGGGCGATGGTCGCATGAACCTCATTAT
>VGKZ01000101.1 GCA_016866815.1 Candidatus Peregrinibacteria bacterium
CCATTCCTACAACACCGACCGTATCCACACCGCGCTCAGGATGCCACCGCAGACGTTTACCCTACGCTACGAAACGACACGATTCCTCATTCCTAGCAATGTGTCTTAAGAAAGGGGTACTTGCCAGTCCACAAAATCATGCCAGGTTTTGATGGTATAGATGTCGTAGCAAAGATAGAGCGCGGCCACGACCTGTCGAAATCCAGTCGGCACGTTGAGCGCTGTATCGGGAAGTTGGGTCAGCCGAAGATCGGGGTACGCGGAACGAAGCTGCGCTTCGACGGAGGGTGTGAACGCATCCGGCACAAGGCAATACAGCGTGACGGTATCGGCGTGGCGGCCGAGTGCCAACGTAAACCGGAATCGTTGCTGGTACAGCGAATCGATAACCTGCTCCAGGTAGCGTGGTCCCCGGTCATTTCCTGCCGGGAGACTGAGAGCGAGGAGCATGCCCAAAGTTTACCAGACGTAAACGACATGAGTGGCCACCTTAAATGGACGCGACAATCCGGAGGTATTCTTGGCGTGTCATCTCCAAACTGCGGCTTAATAGCAACGATGTTCCTTCGAGCATCGGCAGGATCAGAATCGAGGCGGGCCTCCCCTACGTTCCGAAAAAAACGCACGACAGGCCCGTCTCTTCACTTTCACGGATGGCACCCGCACCTCGGCGAAGCGAGTGACAACCTCTAGAACAAGCGTCTCTCATTTCCGCCTGCGTCGCACCCACGAAAAGCCGGCGGCGGCACCAGCGCCTAATGCCGCCACCGCCGCTGGTCCCGACTGCGGGGTTCGCGGAGCCTGCGCAATAATCGGCTGGAGCTGCGCATACGGGAGCTGCATGGGCAAAGGCTGCTGACCGGGGAACGTGGGGAACACGATGTTCAGCATATTGCCGGCACGCACGTTAGAAATAGAGGGAGCCTGCGGCATCACGGCAACCGCGGTTGCATTTGACTGGGAATTGTCGAAAAGCACGGCCGATGAGCGTCCCGTACGACAAGAGCGGTCGCAGGCATCTCCTTCGAGGAGATTGCCGTCATCGCACATTTCATTCGTATCAAGAATGCCGTCGCCACAGCGGGAGAAGGAACAGTCGGGACGGCAACGCGCATCGGGGGACGCGGAATTACGCTGTCCATCATCGCACTCCTCACCGGGATCGATGACACCATCGCCGCAAGAGACTGAGACGAAGCGGCAGCGGACGCAGCCAAAGGGAAGTGTTGGATCGTGGATCGATGATTCGCACTGTTCACCGAGAAGGGACTGCACCTTACCGTCGCCACAGACACCGATTTCAAGAAGGCATTGCTCCGTGCAGCCGTCCCCGTCGCGGCGGTTCCCGTCATCACATTCCTCACGCTGCTCCAGTGTTCCATTGCCGCAGACTGTCGCGGCTGCAACAAACGTGGAAAAGCAGGTGCCATTCACGCACTCGCCTCCAGGGCAGTCGGCGTTCGTGAGGCACGCGCTGCAGACACCGTTCACGCAGTTCCCCGAGGGACACTGCGCGTTACTCGAACATGATGGGGCGCATACCCCATTCTCACAGACGCCGGAGGAGCACTGGCTGCCGTCTGCGCAAGGAACGCACCGACCGTTTTCGCAGCGGCCTGAGGGGCACTGTGCGTCGCTGATACACGACGACGACTTCGCGGACGCGAACGACGCACTATTGGCGGAAGCCGACGATTGTGAGGATCCTGAAACCACCGAACTTGCTGCGGAGCCAGAGAAAGCGGATGACGATGTCGAACTCTTGGAAGTCGACGAGGAGCGCGACGATTGTGAGGATCCTGAAACCGTACTCGCTGCGGAGCTGGAGAGAGCGGATGACGACGTCGAGCTCTTGGAAGCCGACAAGGAGTGCGACGATTGTGAGGATCCTGAAACCGTCGACGAGGAAGCGCCGGAGGAGAGGGCGGTCGACGTTGCTGAAGATCCGAAGGGCGCGGATGACGACATCGAGCTTCCTGATGTTGCGTTCGAATTCGATGACCCCGAGGAACGGGAAACCCCCGAGGAAGCGCCGGAGGAGAGGACGGTCGAAGTCGTGGACGAACCGGAACGCGAGGAGGACGACCGGGAAGAAGACGACGATACAGAGGCACCAGAGACGCGCGATGCGCTGCTTGAGGAATTGCCGCCGGAGTTCGACGAAGAGGACGTAGAGTCCCCGGACAAGGTGGAAGACGAGCTGCCGGACCTGGACGAACTTATCGACGAACTCGAAGAAAAGGACGACTTGCTGGAGCTTGAGAGGGAGGAGGACTTACTGGAGCTCGTCGAAGATCCGCCCGATGTCGAGTTCGATGACTGCGAGCTTTGCGATCCTCCTATCTCTCCTCCGTTATCGCCGCTTACGTCTCCGGAATCTCCTCCCGCCGCGCCCCCATCGGCTCCCGCATTCGTACCACCCGCAGCTCCGCCTGACGCTCCTCCAGCTGCAGCGCCGATTGTGCCGCCGGCAGCATCACCACTTGCTCCCCCGTAATCTCGCGCACAGTACTTGAAGCCGTTATCCGCGGTCTGGCATGCAGCAGGGTTGCAGCAGATGACCCCCTGCGTCGGATCCTTGCTGTGACAGGCATCGCAGTTCCACTCACCAACGATGCACTCTTGCTTTGTTGCCGTGCATCCGTTGCCGCAGATGACCTGGCCGGGAGCTGGGTCACCGGGAGCCGGATTGTTGCAGATGCATTCCGCTCTCGTGCCGTCGATCGTGTTCTTACACTTCAAGGTCTCTCGGTCACACGTATCGAAGGTGCAGTCATCTTTGTCGTCGCAATGCGCATTGAAGTTGCAGCCAACACCGCCACCGTTGTCGAGAACCTTCTGGATCTCAAGTTCCAATGCAATCTGTTCAGGTGATTGCTCACGACCTTTAGGGGATTTTGTGTGTTCATCCATAGAAATGATACCGAAAGCGCCACCGACAAGCCCACCCGTATCTCCTCCTCCGTCTGGCATGCACCCTGCTTCTATGCACTTCCCCGGCACTCCACCAGTTGCGCAGGCGGTACCTTTGACTGCGGAGCAGGAGCAAGGTCCTGGCCCATTAATGGGATACGGAGCAACACACGCATCGGTGCAGACCTTCTTCGGTTGAATGCAACTTGTCAGCACCTGACCGGTGAGTGACTGAGAAGCTCGCTCAGAGAGAACCGCGCTCAGAGCTACGAGAGCAAGAAACGCGAGAACGCGCACCGTGCGGCGCTGCGGGCGGAGGGGCGACCACATTCATCATCCAGTATCGGCGCAATTAGGGATTTTTGCAACACGATGTTTCGGGCGCGCATTCGCGGCCGCCTGCTACTCACCTGTCACGCCGCCGAGCCTGCCATGCGCGACAAGTTCCTCAAAGAAGTGGCAGGTACCCCATATCTTAGACACACTCTAGACAACTTCCCCCGAAAGATATGGGCAAACCACATCGCATTGCTCCCGACGTGAAGGAGCAGATTCTCAAACGCATCAAGGATGACGGCATCCCC
>VGKZ01000102.1 GCA_016866815.1 Candidatus Peregrinibacteria bacterium
CACTCTTCCCCCACCTGCACCGTCGAATCGCCGCAGCGGCCGAGACCGAGCTGCTCGCGCATCTGCTCAACCTGCTGACGCAGTTTCTGAATGGTCGACTGATCGTAGCGATCGATCATGACGGCGACCTGCCCGCGAGTCACGTAATCGTACGGAGCGAAGCGGCCATCATCGTATCCCTTAATAATGCCCTTTCGCGAAAGACGATCCACCGCTGATGCGAAGTACGCTCCCGGTTGCACGTCGGGAAACCGGAGATCTGCAATCTGGGCTACGGCAATTCCCGAAAAAACGAGACCGAGAACAAGTGCTGATGATGAGATGATTCTTCGCATGCCAGCATTCTAGCGAAACAAGGCAACAGAGGCATCGTGAGTGGTCTTGCGAAGATTGCGATGATCGGTTCTTGTACCATATTCACGATGGTACACTTCAAACATGACCGATGATCAAAAGCTGCGGGACGCAATGATTGCCCACAAAAAAGAAGAATACCACGGCCATCGACTCGGTCCCGTGATTCACGATATCGTCTACGGCGGCAATGACGGAATCGTGACGACCTTCGCTGTCGTCGCGGGCACCATGGGTGCGGATCTCCCTCACTACACGGTCATCATCCTGGGTCTGGCGAACCTCATCGCGGACGGACTCTCGATGGCTTCCGGTTCGTATCTCTCCGGTAAATCCGAGATGGATCAGTACGAGCGACTGCGGAAGGAGGAAATGAAAGAAATCGAAGAAGTTCCCGAGATCGAGCGCGAGGAAATCCGCGAGGCATACAGACGGAAGGGATTTTCGGGTCAGACTCTGGAACAGACGGTGCAGACAATCACCCGCAATAAAATCGTGTGGGCGGACGTGATGATGCTCGAGGAGCACGGAATGACCAAAGGTGACCCCAAGGCACCTCAGGTACACGCCATCGTCACATTTTTTGCATTTCAGATCTTCGGATTCATTCCACTGCTGCCGTATATATTCGCCATGCCATCGGATCTCCGTTTCACGATAGCCATCTGGTCCACCTTCGCTGCGCTCGTCCTGCTGGGGCTGACGAGAAGCCTCGTCACCGGTGAGCGCCTTCTGCGCGGGCCGCTCGAAGTCGTCAGCGTCGGTGCCACGGGAGCATTTGCCGCATACAGCATCGGTGTGCTGCTCAAAGGCCTTGCGGTAACGGTCGTCTAATATGGTGCGGCGAAACCATGTGCATAGTAGAATCGTTGCATGGAAACACTGGTGCCGGTGAGACTGCCTCCTCGCAGCGTCATCGCGGCCATCATCGGGCTGTTCTTTCTCCTGGGAATCCTGGTCTACGGACAGTCACTCCGCAATGACTTCGTGCGGTGGGATGACGGTCTGTTGATCTACGAAAATCAGGCGATCCGGTCGATCACCCCCTCAACGCTCAAAACCATCTTCACCACCTACGACCCCGAACTCTACATTCCTCTCACACTCTTCTCCTTCCAGACGGATTTTCTCATCGCAGGGCCGCGCGCACCGTGGTATCACTTCCATAATCTCGTACTCCATACGCTGAACGCTCTGCTGGTCAGTTGGCTGAGCCTGCTTCTCTCGCGGAAACCATGGATCGGGCTCTTCTGCGGCCTCCTTTTTCTGCTGCACCCTATCCAAACGGAGGCCGTTGCATGGTCGAGCGCACGGAAAGACGTGCTGTCGACATTCCACTTTCTCATCAGCTTCATCTCATTCCTGTCGTACTGTGAGAGCAGAAAGCGGTGGCAGTACGCTGTGAGCCTTGTGACATTTCTCCTAGGACTGCTCGCGAAGGTGACTATCCTGCCGTTGCCGCTCATTCTGCTGCTCACTCTCTGGCGACAGAAAGGGCATATAGGGAAGAGGGAAATTCTCCTCTCGCTGCCATACGTTGCACTGAGCGTCGTATTTACGGTGATCGCCTTCTTCGGCAAAACATCGATGCTGTCCTCCGTCTCACTGATGGACATCATCGCCATGGGAGGAAAGAGTACGATCTTTACGCTCGGGAAGATTCTCTGGCCTGCACAGCTCTCCGTTCTGTATCCGATGAATCGCGATATCGTTCCGGCAAGTCCGGAATTCCTGATTCCTCTGTTCGCAATTGGAGCAATTCTCGCGACGGCAATCGTGCTCTTACGCAGAACGAAAGAACCGATGTTCGCAGGAATATTTTTCATGCTGATGCTTGCACCGAGTCTTCCGAATTTCGCGAAGGGTGGAACGTACTACATCACATCCGACCGTTACGCCTATATCCCGTCGATCTCGGCGTTTCTGATGTTCATGATTCTCATCGACGAATTGATAGTACGAAAACGCTGGAGCCTCGCAATGATGTCCTCGGCGCTGACTGCTCTTCTCATCGCGCTGGGGGTGAAGGCACACGCACAGTCGCTGACATGGCAGGATTCTGAGACGCTCTTTGAGAATGTCCTCAGCGTCGCTCCGGACTCTCACGTGGCGTGGAACAACATCGGGAACGTCTACCGAGAGCGTGGCGAAGTGGAACGTGCCATTGCGGCATACAACCACTCTCTCGCCATACGCATGAATGCGGATATCCCCGGTGATGATGATAGAGAAGCACGCATGGAGTTCGAAACGAACATTGCCAACGCACTTACGACGGAAGGCCGTCTGGACGAGGCAATCGCACACTACAATGAGGCAATATCCGCCGAAAGTAATGCAAAGATTCTGGCAAACCTCGGCGCTGCGTACAGGGCGAGAGGCGATCTCATTCACGCAAAAGAAAAGTACCTGCAGGCACTGGCTCTCAACCTGCTCAGTCCGCAAGCGATGCTGGGGATAGGAGTTGTGTATCAGCAGCTTGGGGATCTCGTATCGGCTGAGAAGTCGTTTCGTGACGCAATCGACACTGCACCGCTCTTCTCATCCGCACATCTGAATCTCGGTGCGCTGCTGGTGAATACCGGAAGAATTGAAGAAGGAATTGCATCCTATGATAGCGCCATCGAGATCAACCCCTTCTTCCCGCAGGCGCATTACAACAAAGGCGTTGCACTGCAGAAGCTTTCAAGAAACAGAGAGGCCCTCGATGCGTATATGGAAGCGGTGACCCTCGCTCCGAACTTCGTCGCCGCTCGCATCAATGCGGGAATACTCCTAGCCGAGAGGAAGAAATTCGAAGAAGCAACGGAACAATTCAACGCCGTACTCCAGGTTGATCCGGAGAATAGCCGTGCTCGCGCTGCGCTGCAGGAGCTAAGGGGCATACGGTGAAATACATGACACATTTCATTTATGTCTTCTTTTAGGGCTATTTGCGTATTTGACATATTTCGATTTAGTTTTATTATATCCCCCTTTTTTATAATGCTGCATGGGAATATTCAGACGCTTCACATCGGTTCTGGTTTCCGCAGGCATTGCCGCTTCTCCGCTGATGCCAGTGGTGACTCATGCAGAAGCACCTG
>VGKZ01000103.1 GCA_016866815.1 Candidatus Peregrinibacteria bacterium
TTCGGGCAATTAGCTCAGTTGGGCCGCGCGAGGCTCGCCGAGCGCGCACAGAGAAAAGCGTCACATGACGCTCGCGCTGATCATTCCATCAAAAGCATCTCATTCGGGCAATTAGCTCAGTTGGTTAGAGCGTCACATTGACATTGTGAAGGTCACTGGTTCGAATCCAGTATTGCCCACCATCCTGGACTTCAAAAAACAAAACCAGAATTTCGGTAGAGAATTTTACAGATTAGGGCGATTCTAGGCGAGTTTGAAAATAGAAATTCTCAACTTCTTGAAAATCGGAGGTACGATGAAGAATGTAGCGTGCTGTTGCGGTTTACTTGGAGTTTGAAAATTGCTTTGCAGATTCAACATTTTTCAGAATTTTATGTTATAATATACATATGTCAGCAAACAATCAAAGACTTGAAAGTGCGACCGACGGCGACATGCCGTCTGCTGTTGGGATGTCTCCTGCGCTTCAAATTGATTCAAGTAGCGTGCAGTCAAAAATCAATCTACTTACACACACTACCAACCGCGATACTCAGCAACCATTTTCAGAGAGCCTGCGGAGGGCATATGAACAAGTTGCTGCGCAGGGTGAATTTGCACTGGTAGATCTTCCTTTTTCAGAATCGGAAGCAACGGTTCTGCGTAATCTTCATGTTCCAGGAGATACTGACTGGGGCCACTTCGGTTCAATCGACGATCTTCACGAGAAGCTTGCTCAATACTTTGAAAGATTTACCGATGACGAATCGCTGCGGGGACTCTGTTCTACTCGAATAACTGATATCGCTCGCGAAGCACTTTCTGCCCTTGGAAAGGACGCGGCATGGGTATGCATTCGAAGTATGGAAGCAGCAGAGGGTAGACCTCCTCGGTGGCATAGTGACGGGAAATTCTTCGCACGTGCAAAATCGAACGAACCTCAAATGAAATTGGCATTTTGCTTATGCGGTGAGTCCACTCACTTTGCCAAGTTGGATGCCGAAGGTCGGACTCGCTTTAATGAGATTCAACGAAACAGTGGCACCCAAGATCAGTTGAATGCTTCTGTTCCAACATCATCGATCGTCACTCCTGTAACGACCCTTCAAGGCGGCCTGTTTGCCGTTGGGTCCGATATGGCTGCAATCCATAGCGAACCGCCGATGACAGTTCCGCGCATTTTCGTCTCCATTGTTCCGGGAACGCTTGCAGAGGTAAAAGAATTGCAGCAGCGTTGGAATGCATGAGTTTGAAAGGTCCAGGATGCTCTATGGTCACAAACCCGATTAAAGGATCACTTCACTCTTCTCTTCAATAGGCCTGTTGAGAATCTCGATTACCGTTTCTAGCGAGAATCCTAGATCACAGAGCCTTTCTACGAGTACACAAACATCCTCACCGCACAGGCTCAGAGGTTTGAAGTCGGTCCAGAATGCTCCACCATCCCGTTCCAGTCGTAATCGGAACGGCTATTTTCGCTTTCCCAGGCTCAGAGCGGCGGCATCAGTTGGTTTGGTTTTTGCAGTGTCTGTCTTCGATGCGCGGAGAGAATGATGATAGTTCCATGCAATTCTCCTTACTCGATTTCGTCTTTCCCCGACGCTCCCTTGCGGGCGAGGAAGGAGAGTGGGTGACGGCTCTGGAGCGGCGGAACATTGCGCACGCGTACTCCATCGAAGCATCGTACTCCCTGCGCGAGCGCGGCATTGTCCATCTGGATCTCCTCGCGTCGGCTGCCGCGTACGATGCATCACCGCTGCTGCGGAAAGCGATCTGGTCTGTGAAGTACGGGAGAGTGCGCGGTGCGCAGGCTGTCCTGACGGACCTTCTCGATGTCGTCGCGCGCAAGCGTCACCGAACGCGGAGCCGGATGGTACTCTGTCCTGTGCCGCTCCACTGGAGCAGGAAGTTCAGTCGCGGTTTCAATCAGTCACTGATGCTTGCGGAATCTGCAGCCGTGAAGCACGGTCTTGAAGTGCGCGAACTTCTGCGGCGAACGCGCCCGACGGGTCATCAGGCACATCGTGACAGACGTGAAAGACTTGCGGCGTTGCGTGGTGTTTTTTCGCTGTGCGATGACGTTTACATACCACAGCATGTTGCACTGATCGATGACATTGCAACGACCGGAGCGACGCTGGACGCATGTGCATGCGCACTGAAAGAAGCCGGAGCACAGTGGGTGGAAGCATGGGTGGTGGCGCGTGGATGACGTCGCTCTTTTGATAACCATCTTCGACGTTTTAGTGTCGTGTACTTTTCTCACGCACACGCAAGACGACTTGGTGTGGAAAACTTTTCAGTTATCCACCGTCACGCTAGTATCGGATCCCTGCGAACGAAACGTTCGCGGCGCTTCATGACTGTCATCATTTCTTCACTGGCCTTCATTCTGCTTCTGAGTCTTCTGATTCTGATCCATGAGTGGGGTCACTTCGCTGCGGCCCGAAAGTTCGGTGTGGAAGTGGAAGAGTTCGGATTCGGTCTTCCTCCCCGCGCAAAAACTCTCTTCAGCCGCGCCGGTACGGACTTCACTCTGAACTGGATTCCCTTCGGCGGGTTCGTGCGTCTCAAGGGTGAAAATGCCCTGACCGAGAGAGAAAGGCGTTCCCCCGGAAGCTTCAGCGCTGCCTCTATTCCTTCGAGAATCGTCATTTTGCTCGCAGGAGTCTTCATGAACCTCGTGCTTGCGGTTGCGCTTCTCACCGTCGGGTTCTCCGTCGGGCGCTGGGTGCCGACCTTCATGACGTTCGAGGAAATGGAGCAGGCATCCACGCGGGGAGAGATCCACCTCGTCATGGGTGTTTTGATAGACGAGGTGATGAGCAGTGGCGGTGCGGCGAAGGCTGGTATACCGGCGAAGAGTTTGCTCAGGTCCATCAACGGACTGCCTGTCACTCGTCTGGAAGACGTTCTCAAAATTCAGGAGGGAAAGACGCGCGTGACGTACGAAGTGTCGCGCGTGACCGGGCGTTCGGTGTCGGACACCGTGGAAGAATTTTCCGTCACGCTCGCCCAGGGAAAATCCGGCGTGTCCGTCGTTCCCTTTGCACTGGAGCTCTCTGCTCCCGCGCACAGCGTCGTTCAGGCGTTCCTCCTCGCCATGCGTGAGGCACGCATCATGACAGTGCAGACGGTCATCGGCATCGGCAATTTGTTTTCCTCGCTTGCGATGACGGGCACTGTTCCAGAGGGCATCGCCGGCATCGTCGGTATTGCGCAGCTCACACACGTATCGGTACAGGAAGGATTTATGCATTACCTTCGTCTCGTCGC
>VGKZ01000104.1 GCA_016866815.1 Candidatus Peregrinibacteria bacterium
GACGAAGACCGAGCGATCTGTTGCATCGAGCGGCTTGCCATTGACGCCGGTGAATGCGGAACCGAACGACACGTTGTACACGGTGCCCTTCGTCTGTTTTTCCGTACTGATCGTGACGACGGATCCGTTGATCGTGAGTTTGATGATCCGGAGCGTCGTCGCGTTCTGTCCAGCGATCGACAGGTTCGATGGAGCCTTTGCAGGATCCACCGTGAGCGGCGATGACGTCGTGATGCGGATTTCTTCGGGCGTGACCGCTTCACCCTTGAGGATCTTCACTGTCGATTCCTCTGGAATTTTCGGGACATCCGGCACAGAAGGCACGGGTGCAGCAGGCGTCGGAGGTTTCGGAATGCTCGATGTTGCAGCACCACCTGTGATGACTGAAGTTTCTTCAACGAAGTATGGGCTTTCCTGTCCGCTGTGGGACACGGCAAGCACCGCCGCGTAGAACGCGCCGACGCCGGGCGGCGGAGAAATCCGCAATTCGGTTTCCGGGCCTTTCGTCACTTCGAAGTCATCGTAGAGTCCGTTGTTTTCGAGGATCGATGTCGTCGAGTGGTAGACGCGGTAAAAAGCAATATCGATTCCCTGGGGTGCTTTCCAGCGGACCGTCACCTGCGTGCCGTCAAACACGGCACTGAGGTTCGTCACCGGCGGGACAGCTTGAGCCACCACCGCAGCCGGAACGCAGAGCGTGATGAGCGCGATGCTTGCGCGAATCAAAAAACGCATAAATCCGAGTATTGTAGCATTTTTTGGGTATTGGAGCAATGTCTCACAGCACGGTCTTCTCCAGTCCGATTGCCTTCCCCAAACCGATCATCAGGACGCTCATCGCCCCTAATCCCAGAACGGTGGCGATATCGGTGTTCAGGAAGGGGCGGAAGAGCCAGAGCGTCGCCGCAAGCGATCCTGTGAAGAGCAGGAACTGCATCGCGAAGGCGCGGGGAAAGCGCATCGGCATCTCCCTGAATGCCTGCGGGAGCAGCAGGATGGTGAGAACGCAGTGCACGATGATGGATGTGATCGTTGCGCCGACGAACCCGTGCTGTGGGATGAGCATGACGTTGCAGACGAGAGCGACGACCGCACCGAGACCGAGGGTCAGCGTCAGCCGTCGCCAAACATGCCGCGTGAGGAGGACGTAGAAGCAGTAGAGGATGATTCCGTTGAGGAACATCGGCAGCGCGATGAGCAGGAGTGCGGTGTCCGAGCCGGCCTGCGTTGGCGTACTGAGGTAAGCGTTCGTAGTCATCAGTCGCACCAGTGCTTCCGGCCAGAGGGCGGCGAACAACCCCGAAACCGCACCAATGATCAGGATGATCAAAAATGTTTTTCCGAGGAGTGAGCTCGTGTCTTCACCTTTTTCATCGCGTTCGCTCAGAATCGGAAGCGTGGAATTCAACAGGAATGTCGGGAGGACGAACCCCATATCGCTCATGCGGACGACGAAACCGTAGTACGCATTCTGCAGGTCGAAATCCGGTCGGAGGAGTGCGATTAAGGTCAGATCGAATTGGCGGTAGAGAGCGAGAAACAGGTATGCAACGCCAAAAGGTGCGGCTTTTTTCAGCAGGTCTCCGATCAGCAACCTGTCGAATACCGGTCGTATCCGCATCAGGCGGTTGCCGGCGATCAGGGAGATCGCAAGCAGAATCACGGCGCCGGCGCCGCCGGCGAGGAGCATGGCATACAGCACGGAGACATCTGCGGATTCCCGCGTGCCCATGAGAACGATGGCGACGATGATGCCTGTAGAGATGATTCGCTGTGTGACTTCCGCTACGAAGACATACTGCAGTGCGTACCGGACTTGGAACACAGTGCGGATAATACCGGCGAGAAGTGTCAGTGCCGGGACAAGCGATGCAAGAAGCACGCCCATGGGGAGCGGCGTTCCCCGCCACTGCGGTAACACCCAGACAAAGACGATAGCACTCCCGAGAGATAGAAACAGAATCACCGCTCTCAAGACGATGAGCGCTCCGAGCGTGCGTTCTTTATCTTTCGCTTTTGCAACTTCGCGCACAGCGACCGCATACAGTCCGAAGTCTGCAAGGATTCCGAAGAGCTGCAGGTATCCGTACGATGAGTTGTAGATACCGGCGAGCTCCTTCGTCAGACCAATCGCGACGAACTTCACCGCGACGATCGAGAGCGCAGCCATGGTGATCTGGCTCGCGAACTGCCAGAGTGTGGACGCAGCGACGGCGCGGGAGGACATGTGGGCAGTGTACTCCATCTTCTTGGCCAAACTGTGCCGAAAAGCCTGCTGGACAAGTGTGAAAAATCCAGTAGAATCTCCGCAAAAGAATGTCGCTCCCCTTCAGACACCTCACGTCCACCAAGCAGCTCACACGGAGCGATACGGACGCCATTTTAACGGCGGCTGCAGACATGGAAAAAGTGATCGTGAAGGGCGGAACAGATCTTCTGAAAGGAAAAATCCTCGCATCGCTCTTCTACGAACCGAGTACGCGCACGCGGCTCAGTTTTGAAACGGCCATGCATCGTCTCGGGGGAAGAGTCATCACCGCCGACGGGCTGCAGTTCAGTTCACTCTACAAAGGAGAGAGTATCGAAGACACCATGATGGTGGTGGGGCAGTACGCGGATATCATTGCCATGCGTCATCCCGAGCAGGGTTCCGCGGATCGTGCAGCGGCAGTGTCACCCGTGCCGTTCATCAACGCCGGTGACGGTCCGGGCCAGCATCCCACACAGGCGCTCCTCGATATGTTTACCATTCTCAAGGAGCGTGGAACACTCGACGGCATCCACATCACCATGGTCGGTGACCTGAAGTTCGGCCGCACGGTGCATTCTCTGAGTTTCCTTTTAGGGCTCTACAAAGACGTTTCCTTTACATTGGTATCGCCGAAAGAACTGAAGATGCCGGAGAAAGTGACCAGTTTCTACAAGGAGAAAAATATCACCTTTACCGAAGTCGAATCCATCGAAGAGGGGTTGGATGCAGATGTTCTCTACATGACGCGCGTGCAGAAGGAACGCTTCACGGATAGTTCCGAATACGAGCGTCTGAAATTGAAATACATTCTCAAGGCGTCGCACGTGAAGGGCCGTGACATTACCGTGTTGCACCCGCTGCCACGTGTCGGCGAAATTGTGACAGATGTCGATCAACTGACGAATGCCGCGTATTTCCGCCAGGTCAAAAACGGCGTCGCTACGCGTATGGCACTTCTCGCGATGCTTCTCGGAAAATTATGAAAAAAAAGGATTTTTTTAA
>VGKZ01000105.1 GCA_016866815.1 Candidatus Peregrinibacteria bacterium
TGATGTTTTCTTGATATGTCCAGTCCGGTCTCAACCGATTCCCATCTGCACCATCCAGCGGGGAAGGTGGTTCTTGCAACGTCCCTCCTTCGCCCGTCCGCGACCAATGCATCTCCCTTCGTACTTCAGGAGCACGTGGCTAACGAGCGCAGGATCGCAATCGCAGTCCTGACCGCCCATGAGCAATCGAAGTTGTTCGGGCGTGAGATCAATACTGTTCGACGATGCTCTCGACCCACGGAGCGTCGCAAGATCGTGATCGATACACACCGGCGCCTCACTCACCGTCTTACCGAAAGGAAGTCCGACAGCGTAGACCGGTGCAGGGATAGCACAATCACATACGCTTTCCGTCGTCACCCAGAAACGCTCGTTTTCCTGCAGCAGCACTTCATCATTTGTCAGCATATCGACGCCGTAACGCTCCTGCAGAAAGGCTCTGATCTCCCTTGTACGATTCCGCATCACCATCTCCTGGGAAAAACGGACAGTGTCGAAGCGTTCCGGTTCTCGTGTTCTCTTGAGCTTGCGAAGGACAGCGCAGAAAAATCCTTCTGTGTCGTAGGTCTGGGGCCAGAGGCGCAGGAGCGGAAGAAGGGGGTTGGGTGTAGGGTGTAGGGTCCTCTGCACACGATGGGAATCTTCAATGGCTTTTCCTACCCCCCACGCCCTTTCCCCTAGCTCCGCTGTAGGATCGACTGCCTCCACTTGCCCCTCAAACTTCTTCAGCATGTCTGCGACGACACCTTCGTTTTCCTCAGGAGTGAGGGTACATGTCGAATAGACGATGCGACCTCCGATCTTCGTGGCATGAATCGCCGCCTCCAGAAGTTCGCGCTGGAGTTTTGTGGCCTTCCCGATGCCGTGCTCTGAAGTGTAGGAGAGCGCATCCGTGTCCTTACGGACTGTTCCCTGTGCGGTACACGGAGCGTCGATGAGTACACGGTCGAATCGCTCGGTCATCTGCTTCGCGAACCACTGCCCGATCTTCTTGGTCACAGCAACGTTGATCACTCCGAGACGATTCAGTGCTGTCATGAGGGTCCACAGACGTCGCTCCTGCATGTCGTTACACACGAGAACTCCCCTCCCCTGCATCATCGCGGCGATCTGCGTCGACTTGCTGCCGGGCGCCGCCGCCATGTCGAGAACGGTTTCGCCGGGCCTGGGGTCCAAGAGTGCCGGAGGGAGCATGCTGGCGGCCTCCTGCATGTAGATTGCACCCGTGAGGTGCAGGAGATCTTTGCCAAGCGCAACAGACCGGTCTTCCCGATCGATGAAAAATCCCTCCGAACACCATGGCACCGGATCCAGCTTCCATCCCAAATCCAACGCCCTACGCGCTACCGCCTCCACCGTCGTCTTGAGCGTATTCACCCGAATGCACTTCCGGAGCGGCTTTGCGCTGAAAGCACAGAGTGCGCCGATGTCTGTCATGGCTTTGTAGCGGTCAAAAGCCGAAAAGTCCTTCTGCATCCTCAAGAGTCTAGCAGGTGAAAAGAATTGTTGACATTACGGTCGGAGGGAAACTAGACTCCATGTCCATGAGCAGTGAAACACTACCATCAGGGGGCGAAAATCCCACAAGCGATAAGAAGAAGGATTATAAGGTTAAAACACTTCAGGATTCTGCTGAGCTAGGTGTTTTTACAACCGGGCAGGCTGGAAAAATTTGTAAAGGGTACTGTTCTCAGCAGGGGATCATTCGCTGCTACGACGCTGATCCAAGCAGCCCAGAGTACCTTAAATCATTCAGGGTTCCCGGTTCACGGTTCCGCAGAATCCCGAAAGTAGAGCTCTATAAATTTATGATGAATCACGGACTTCCAATGGACAGGTTTCCCGGCTTATCGGAAAACGGAGAAGTAGAAATTATCATCGACGAAAAGACTGCAGAGAGTATTGCACGTGGAGAAATTCCGACAGAAGTCGCGCAACAAATCGCAGATTGGACAAGCGTGAACAGGAATGCGTCGTACCGACTCCTACAAAAATCAGCTGACCCAATCGTACAAGGTAGTTCTGACTCTGATCCAGAAACCCCGATCCAAGAATCGGATGCGGCACTTGTGGAGTAGAATCACCAGTCGACTCTGCCGTTTTGCAGTGAGCTATCTGCCGTAAAGCAAGCGTGACTCATGAGTGAGTAGAGCCGCTCAGGGACGTCCTCCATACTCAGCGGAAGACTGGAACGCACGAACAGTGGTCTGAAATATTGCGTTCCGATGATTCTTCTGAGACCAAACGTGCCCCGCAACCACCGAAGCAACTGCTCGTCGCTGTTTCTCGACTCGTTCAAAACGAAACTGTAATCCGCTATTTTCCAGGGCTCTCCGGAATGCGCAACATAGATCGTTCTCTGAACATCATCGCTTCTCGATGCCGGATAACGATGTCCGATGGGCCATCGGCAGGCCGTCAGAATATCTGTTTTTCCGAGCGTTCCTCCTCCGGGCATAAAGCGCATCCATTCGGTCTGGGAAGTATCCAAATATTTATAGGAATCGTCGACAGGAATAGTGAAATCCGGTCCCGAAACAGGACCATCGTCGAAGTCTTCCTCGGAGTAACACACTGTCCTCCAGCGTGCGCCGATTGCGCTAACGGCGCTCTTTTCCATTTCTCCAAAAAGCATCTTGAGACCGTTCACATCGGTGCTGAGACCATCGTAAAATCGTGAGTCATCGTCGATTTCCAAGGTGTGCGCGGGAACATGTGTCCAGCGGCCACTAAGGATGCTCTCCATCGCAAAATCATTGACGACTTTGAGCATTCTATTCTTTCCACGGGCGTTCGGATGCGGATACTGCCGAAGACAGAAGACCCTGTGCGCATCGTTTCGGACATCGTCAATCAGGAGTTGGCGGGGCGAGAAGATATCTTCAAACACCCGATGATGCCCGGTATCGTCAACCGCATTTTCCGCAGTGAATCCACTCTGCAATTCAGCGCCGAGCTTTTCGATCTCACGTTCGGTGTGCGGCAGCTGCATTCCGCAGTTTATTCCCATGAGCACATCGCAACGCAAACCGAAGCCCTCCGCCTGTCGCAAAATTCTCGGGAGTGTCTCGCGCATTTTCGAATCACCTTTCTCACAAACGGAAGCGGTTACCATGATTCTGTTCGGATCGAATGCGGCAACTTTCGAACAGAGACCCTCACGAATTTCCCTGATCAATGCCATGTCATGCGAAACTTCATTTAAGTGAATGGATCTTTGTGTCTGCAAATAACGCATCAAGCT
>VGKZ01000106.1 GCA_016866815.1 Candidatus Peregrinibacteria bacterium
AAGCGGGAATATGCCTCACAGGAACAGAGGAATTTCTGTAGAATGCCGTCCATGTCCAAGTTCCTCCGCAGCCTGACTCTCATAGCGCTCCCGGCCCTGACCCTCGCGTTGGGCATGCATCTTGGCGCACGTTTCGAGCAGCAGAAAATGAGTGAAGAGTACGCAGTCATGGAGGAGATCATGGGAGGAGGAACGGGAAGCGGCACCGTCGTCGAAGATCCGGAAAAGGAAGTCGATATCACGCTGCTCTGGAGTGTATGGCGTCTGCTGGCGCGACACTACATCGAGCCGGGGGAGCTGCAGACCACGCCGCTGCTCCACGGAGCGGTGAGTGGGCTCGTCGATGCCGTCGGGGACCCGTACACGAGCTTCATGCCCCCGAAGGAAAACAAGGAATTCAAGCAATCATTGAACGGAACGCTTCAGGGCATTGGCGCTGAGCTGACCGAGAAAGAAGGTAGAGTCGTCATCGTCGCCCCCCTCAAAGGATCGCCCGCAGAAGCCGCGGGTTTGCTACCAGGTGACATTATCACGCACGTCGACGGACTCAGTATGGAAGGCGTCAGCCTGAACGACACGGTCGACAAAATCCGCGGTCCGAAAGGAACGACAGTGGTATTGACGGTCGAGCGTGCAGGCAGTGAAGAATCCATCGATTTCAGCATCGTCCGTGACGATATCAAAGTCCCGAGCACAGAATTCGAAATCAAGAAATTCGCAGGGAAGAAGATTGGATACATCGCCCTGAACCGCTTCGGAGACACCACGACGACGGAAGTCGCTGAGGAAGTGAAAGGTTTTGTACGTCAGAACGTCGACGGCATCATCTTCGATGTCCGCTTCAATGGCGGAGGCTATCTGGATAAGGCGGTGGACCTCTCCTCCATGTTCCTGAAGCAGGGAAAAGTGGTGACGGTAGCTCGCCGCGGCGGCGATGACACGCAGTACTATGTTTCGGGCCGCCCCATCGCAGCGGATGTTCCTCTGGTGATTCTCATCAACGAAGGTTCTGCATCCGCTTCGGAGATTTTTGCAGGCGCGCTGCAGGATGCGGGCCGCGCCAAGATCATCGGCAAAAAGAGTTTTGGGAAAGGCACCGTGCAGGAAGTCTTTGAATTACCGGGAGGAACCAGTATCCGCATTACGACGGCACGCTGGCTGACGCCGAACGGCAAAGACCTCGGTAAAGAAGGTGTGCATCCGGACATCGAAGTCGATCGCACCAAAGAGCAAATGGAAGCCAAAGAAGACCCGCAGATGGAAAAAGCATTGGAGGTCGTGACGGGGAAATAAGTTCTTGAGCTATTGGCTGTGGAGTTCTTGCGCCATGTACTGCGCTCAGCATTGTCAAAAAGCACACAGTAACCTAACAGCGTATGAACTGAGCAGCTGGATCAATACTCAAACAACTCCCCCTCTTCAAAGAACCTGGCGACCTCCGTCTCCGCGGCTTCTCTACTATCGCTTGCGTGAGCGATATTGCACATCTTGCTCTTTCCCGCTTCCTTGCTGCCCAGCTCCGCACGGATGGTACCGGGTGCAGCTTGCAGGCAGTCCGTGACGCCGAGCATGTCGCGCATGCGGTTGATGATATCTTTCCCTTCGAGAACAAGTGCGATCACCGGTGCCGACTGCATGAACTTCTCGACTTCCGGATAGAACGGCTTGTCGGCAATATGCGCGTAGTGATCGCGGAGGATTTCCGACGACAGTTCCATCATTTTGCATCCGCGGATGGTAAACCCCGCCTCGTCAAACCGTGCGATGACTGTACCGCAGACACCTTTGGTGACCGCATCCGGCTTGAGG
Organism: Candidatus Peregrinibacteria bacterium; assembly: GCA_016866815.1. Lineage (GTDB taxonomy): Bacteria > Patescibacteriota > Gracilibacteria > Peribacterales > Peribacteraceae > VGKZ01. The sequence goes on from VGKZ01000106.1 coordinate 1,810, forward strand.
AGAATGAGGGTACGTTCCATGTGGCGAAAGATTGCAAATATGGTAGGGATATTTTTCTCTGTGTAAAGGGTTGTTGCCGACCTGTCTGCTTCGTTGGGACAGAAATCATCAATTCGCCGGATCTGGCGCTTGCGCCGCACCCTCTGCCATTTTCTTCCGATAGCGTTCGCGCTGTTCCAGGAGACCGCCGGCCACCGATATTTTATCGGAGTCGCAATCCCATGTCAGAAGATCGAGAGCCTGTTCGCATGTATGCGCCAGATCATCGGCCACCTTCCACTGTTCGGTGTCACTGCCGTTCAGGGCAGTCCGAAGCTGAACGGTGACATCACCGGCACAACGAAGGATGACATTGCGACATGCGCTCTGACATAACTCTTGAAAACCTTCCGGCGGGAAACCGTTCGCGAGCGCACGTTCGGAGGAACTGAGTACCGCGATGGCATGATGCTCGACATTCTGCGGCTCTGCCGCCAACAGACTTTGCACTGCGATCAGGGTTTCATTGTAGTACACCACGGCACGCCGAAGCGCTTCTGCAGCATGATCGTAGTCAAACGGCGTACTCTGAGGCAACGAAGAGAGATATGCATGTACTGCGTCGATGAGTGGCTTCGGGAATACCTGCGTAGGTTTGCCAGATTGCTCCATAGAAAGCACATCCTTCCAAAGCAGGTCACGACCGTCAAGCGTGCTACGCCAGAAGTGCTTCAAGGCCGTCTTTATCCTTTGTATTGCCGATAACCGCGAGGCGGAGGTTCCTGTGTGTCAGGAGCCTGCGCGCGAGCGCATCGACGTCCTTCTTCGTCACCGCATCAATGCGCTTCATGTACTCCTTCACGTCACGAACTTCAGGATACAGAAGTTGCTGCTTGCCGTAGAAATGCGCCAATTCCTCCGTGTCTTCGAGGGAGAGTGTGATTTTGCCGCGGAGAAAGGACTTCGCACGGTCGACTTCCTCCTCCAGCACACCGTCATCGGTTACCTTGTCGTACTCATCGATGATGAGCTTGATTGCTTCCTCGAGACGCGATTGGTCGATCCCCGCGCGAGTGGCAATGGAGCCGGCGTCCATGTAACTGTCGACTTCGGTATCGATGTAGTAGCACATGCCCTTGGCCTCGCGAATATTCAGGAACATCCTGGAACTCATGTTGCCACCCAAAATGACAGCGAGCACTTTATGTGCGAAGTGCATGGGGTCCTGACTACCGACGCCCGGAGCACCGAGCACCAAGTGCGACTGCTCGGTTTTCTTCGTACGGAGAAACACCTTCTCTGTTCCATACGCATCCAATGCCGGAAACACGCGCTTCTTCTTACCACCGAGCGAGCCGAAGTGCTTTTCCGCAAGTTGTAGCGCTTCCTTGTCTGTTATTTTCCCCGCAAACGTAATGACGAGGTTATCCGGTGTATAGAGCAA
>VGKZ01000107.1 GCA_016866815.1 Candidatus Peregrinibacteria bacterium
AGGTTGTCTGCGCCGCGGGATGCCCCGATGACGGGGTAAGCCTGCGCAGGAGCATCTTCGAACCCCGCCGCGACCACCGTACACTTCACTTCGCCCGTGCAGTTCTCGTCGATGACCGCACCGAAGATGATCGTTGCATCCGGATCGGCTGCCTCGGTGACGATGCGTGCCGCTTCGTCGACTTCGAACATGGAGAGGTCGTTGCCACCGGTGATGTTGAAGAGAATGCCTTTGGCTCCCGTGATCGAAAGCTCGAGGAGCGGGCTGTCGATAGCTGCGCGTGCGGCTTCCGCAGCGCGGCTGTCTCCCGTGCCGTAGCCGATACCCATGAGGGCCGTGCCTGCGTCACGCATGACGGTTTTGACGTCGGAGAAGTCCACGTTCACAAGTCCATGGACGGTGATGATGGAGGAGATTCCTTCAATCGCGTGCTGGAGCACTTCGTCCACGACGCGGAAGGCCTCCGTGAGCGGAGTCGTCTTGTCGATGAGGGAGAGAATCTTGTCATTCGGAATGGTGATGAGCGTGTCGACTTTGCCCTTGAGGTTCTGCAGTGCGTCTTCAGCCTGCTTCTTCCTCTTGAGGCCTTCGAAGCTGAACGGCTTCGTCACGACACCGACGGTAAGGATATCCATACTGCGTGCGATCTCCGCAATCACGGGAAGCGAACCGCTTCCGGTGCCTCCTCCGAGGCCCGCCGTGATGAAGAGCATATCCGCACCTTCAATGGCTTTCTTGATCTCTTCCATGCTCTCCTCCGCTGCGCGCTTGCCGATATCGGGGTTTGCCCCCGCACCGAGCCCACGCGTCGTTCCGCGGCCGATTGTCAGTTTCTTGGGAGCCGGGTTGTGGTACAGCGCCTGAATATCCGTGTTCACGGCGATGAAATCAACACCCTTCACATTGGCTTCAAGCATGCGCTTCACGGCGTTTGCGCCGCCGCCGCCGGTACCGAGAACGCGGATGTCCGCGCCGGGCGACATGTCGGGACGCACTTCGCGTGCGGCCGGATCGGTAGCGCCGGAGCCGGAGGTTCCCGAGGAACCCGCGGAGGCCCTGGAGCCGGAGAAGAGAGAACGGAGCGTGTCGGACATGGGAAGAGTGGGTAGAGACTATGGAAGGAGGCTTTTCAGCCAGGAACCGGCTTGTGTGAGTGCGCGCTTCATCTGTGCGCCGGAGATTCTCGGAGAGCGATCTTCATCGCGCATGCCGAAGACCAGCGCGCCGAGCGCGGTGGCGTACGCAGGGTCATCCACCTTCTCCACCACACCGCCGATATCGACGGGGAAACCCATCTGCACGGGAAGCCCGAGGACGTCACGGGCGAGGTCCAGCACGCCAGGAGCCTTCACCGCTGCTCCGGTGAGGAGAGCGCCTGCAGGAAGCATGCCGCTGCGTCCGATCCTCTTGAGCTCTTCTTTCACGAGCGAGAAAATTTCGAAGTAGCGCGCCTGCATGATCTCCGCCATGTAGCGCTTGCTGACGGTCTGCATATCCACCTTACTGACGGACGAGAGATCGATCATCTCACGCTCGGGGACTTCTTCGGGGAGGACGGACCCGAACTCAATCTTAATCTTCTCTGCGGTGTCGACGGACGTCCGGAGACCGATGGCGATATCATTGGTGACACTCTCTCCTCCGAGCGGGAGACAGACAGAGTGGAGGATGGTCCCCTCTTCGAAGACCGCCAGACTGGTGCAGCCCGCACCGACGTCGATGACGGCGACACCGAGTTCCTTCTGGCGCTTGGTCAGCACCGCCTCGGAAACGGCGATGGTGGACGGCACGAGATCATCGATATCGACCCCCGCCTGGTCCACGCACTTCTCGATATTCTTCACGTGCTGAATGTGGCCAGTGATGATGTGGGCATCCACCTCCAGACGGATTCCCGTCATGCCAACGGGGTTCTTGATGCCCTTCTGTTCGTCGACGGCGTAGGACTTCGGCTCGATGTGGAGGATCCTCCTATTCTGGGGGATGCTCACAGCCTGTGCCGCGTCCAGGACGCGCGCGATGTCGTCGAAGGTGATCTCGGAACCGGAGATGGCGATGACACCGCGGCTGTCGAAGGCCTCGATGTGCGAACCGCTCATACCCACGAACACGTGGTTGATCGGAACTCCGGCCATGCGCTCGGCGTCCTCTAGGGAAGAAATGATGTTGTGAATGAGTTCCTCGACATCGATCACATGGCCCTTGCGCATGCCGAGTGACGGGGAAAGGCCGACACCGATGATATTCGGAATCGCACGGTCCTGCTGACCGTCCGAAACGGCGACAACCGTACGGATTTTGGAGCTTCCGATATCAAGACTAGCGACGACGCGTTCCTTGGACATGGAATGGAAGGGAAAAAAGCAAACCTGAAGAACAACTTGCCGATGACGCTTCACCAGTCACCGATGCAAAACAGAGCGCAGTCTACGGCTCTCTGCGAAAACTCCGCAAGAGCGCGTGAATACGTTTGGTATTCAGATGATGGATTCACGATCACAAAATGTGATCGGTTATTTTCGCTACAGAAAATAATAATTCCGAATACAGTTTCATCAAATATGCACAATAAATGTTTTGAGCATCTTTTGTGTACGGAAAAATGGAGAGGAAAGTTCACTCAGAACAGACTCAGTTGCTCCTTCGTCTTCACCTCCTCAACCTTCTCGGGCACTGCCACACTCAACGCAAGACTGTGTGCAGCACCGTACGGCGTTGCCAGGAGCGCACTGAGCCTGCGTCGTAGCAGCGTGAAATCGAGAATATCGAAGAATGCAGAAATGCGAGCAGGGTCCAATTGCCGAATCGCAAGCTCCTGTAGGGAGACGGTCAGGTCGATGTCGCACTTCAGCACCGCCATGCGCTCGCAGAAGAACGCCTGCTCACGGTCGCGCTCCAGCTTCTCCCGTAGAACGGGTTTGATCTTGGAGAGATTCTCATAGATGCCTTCGAGTGTTCCGTAGTCCTGCAGAAGCTTCGCCGCCGTCTTCGGCCCGATGCCTCTGACGCCTGGAAGGTTATCCGAGCTGTCGCCGCTCAGCCCCTTGTAGGAGGGAACCTGGTCCGGGCGGATGCCGAACTTCGCCTCCACTTCCTTCGGCCCCAGGTACTCCGCCTGCTGGTACCCTTTATGGGGAATGGCGATGCGTATGTTGTCGCTCGCCAGTTGGAATGCATCACGGTCTCCCGTGACGATGGTCACCCGCATCCCCTCCTTCTCGGCTGCCCGTG
>VGKZ01000108.1 GCA_016866815.1 Candidatus Peregrinibacteria bacterium
TTAACGCTTCGAGAACTGCGGCGCCCTTCTCGCACGCTTCAGACCCGGCTTCTTGCGTTCCTTGATGCGCGCATCGCGGCGAAGGAAGCCTTCACGCTTGAGTGCCGGACGGAAATCCGGGTTGTAGAGCAAGAGCGAACGGCTGATGCCATGACGCAGGGCATCGCTCTGGGCGGCCTTTCCTCCTCCTTCGACCTGCACTTCGACATCGAAGCTCTTGACCGTATCGGTGACCTTGAGAGGCGCGAGAGCGTTTTCGACCTGCACAGACGTCTGGAAGTACTCCTTGATCTTCATCCCATTCACCATGGCTTCGCCCTTGCCGTTTTCCAGCAACCGGACTCGTGCAATAGCGGATTTTCGCTTACCGGTGCTGTAGTGGTATGGGGTGGCCATGCTTATTGTGTGAGAGAAAGAGTCTGGGGCTGCTGTGCCTCGTGCAGGTGTTTGGCGTCCTTGTAGACGTGCAGACGCTTCATCATCTGCGTAGCAAGACGATTCTTCGGCAGCATACCTTTCACCGCAATTTCGATCATCTGCGTCGGTTTCTTGTCGATCATCTCCTGCAGGGACCAGGTCTTCAAGTGCCCGAGGTAGCCCGTGTGCTTCACGTAGATCTTGCGGCGGTGTTTTGTAGGATGGAAGAGAAGCTTCTGGGCATTGATGATGACGACATGATCGCCGCACACTGCATTCGGGCAGTAGGACGGCCTATCTTTGCCGCGGAGAATATTGGCGACACGAACGGCGAGCCGTCCGAGGTTCGCACCCTCGGCATCGATCAGGAGCCACTTGGGGTCAGCCGGCTTTGGATTGCTGGTCTTCATTTCTTCTTTGCGGGGGATGTTTTCTTGGAAGGTACTTCCGTCGTCTCGGGAACCGTGTTCACGCCATCCACAAATGCCAGATCTACGAGCGAAGCACCGTCTCCGATGCGTGCGCCAGCAGGAGTCACGCGAGTCAACCCGGAATTCCGCTTCGAATAGCGCTTAATGAAGACCTCCATGACCTTGCGACACGCGTTCTTGTCCGTCACCACCGCATTCAGATAGCGGATGGCAACGTGCGGCTCATGGGACTTGGCGTAGGTGATGAGACGATCGATCTCCGGCGCGATGACCATGGCGCGCTTCTTCGTCGTGCGCAGCGTCTCGTAGAGCAGCATCGACGTGATGAGATTACGCGTCAGCATCCGGGCGTGAGCCGGTTTCTGGTTGAGCCTGTTGCGGATGCGCTGATGACGCATGAGAGAGGAATTCTAGGGAAAAACGTGGGAGATACAATCAAGGTTCTATTTCTTCTTCCGAGAGCTTCAAACCGCGCTCGGCGAGGGTCTGCTTCACTTCATCGAGAGCCTTGGCACCGAAACCGCGGAAATTGCTCAAAGCGGCCTCCGTGCACTTGGTCAGCTGCTCGATGGAACCGACACCCGCGTTGATGAGGGCATTGAGGGTGCGGGGCGAGAAGTTGAGGATTTCGATCGGGGTGTAGCTCTCTTTGACCGGAGCCATGTCGCCTTCGTCCGCGAGCTGCGCTGCGCCGCCACGGGAGAAATCGGCGATAAAATCACTCTCGACGACCTTGTCCGGAGAACCGAAGTACTCGAAGTAGCTCTTGAGGAGTTGGGCGGCGAACTGCAGGGCTTCGTCAGCCGTGAGCGAGCCGTTGGTCTTGAGTTCCATGACTAGTTTTTCCAGGTCTGTGCGCTGACCGACGCGGGCAGCCTGCACCGTGAACCGCACTTTTTCGACCGGGCTGAAGATCGCATCGATGTGCATGAGACCAGGCTCGTTGCTCTTCTTGTTGCGCTCTGCAGCGGGGCTGTAGCCCACACCCTTCTCCACCGTGATGCTGATATCGATGTCACCGCCCTTCTCGAGAGTGACGATCTCCGTTTCAGGATCCAGAATTTCAATGTCGGAAGAGACCGTGAGATCCTTCGCAGTCAGCGTCGCCGGGCCCTTGCCCTTCAGCGAAATGACCTCGGGATCCTTGCTGAACTTGCGGAGTTTGAGACCCTTCATGTTCAGGGCGATATCGACGACGGACTCACGAACTCCCTTCGATGTGGAGTACTCGTGCTGTACGCCTTTCATGCGCATGGACGTCACAGCCGCACCAGGCAGGCTGGAAAGCAGGGCGCGCCTGAGGGCGTTACCGAGGGTCATACCGTATCCCGGAGGCAACGGTCCGATTGTGAAGATTTTGTGGGAATCGTCACCCTTGCTTCCGGCCTGAGTGGAGAAGACTGGAAGCCCGATTTCTTCCTGAATGATGTGCATGGGCGAGAAGGGAAAGGAAGTAAGGGCGCACCGCGCCCGGGGAAAGGGTTACCGGCGTGAGTAGAATTCGATGACCTGACGGACATCGACGGCCTGCTCCACGTCTTCGGGAGAGGGTTCGCCCGTAACGTCGAACGCGATGCCTGCAGCATCGACTTTCATCCATTTGGGAGGCATGTATTTCTCATGCGCTTCCAGGATGGGTCCGAACATCGGGGAGGACTTGCTGCTGGAACGTACCGCAACCTTGTCGCCTGCCTTCAAATGATACGAAGGAGTCGTGACACGCTTGCCATTCACTGTGAACACGCCGTGTCCGGCAAGCTGGCGCGACTGCAGACGCGTCTTCGCAAAGCCCGCACGGTAAATGGCGTTGTCCAACCTGCTCTCGAGGAGTTTCAGGAACATTGCACCGGTCTGACCGCTGGATGCAGAGGCAATCTCATAGAGCTTGCGGAACTGGCGCTCAGAAAGGCCAAACATGTCCCTCGCCTTCTGCTTTTCCAGCAGCTGCTTGCCGAATTCGGACTGCCTGCCCGCTCTGGCCTTCGGGTCCTTTCCGGCGGTGTACGGCTTCTTCTGGAGGATTGTATCGTACTTGTCGGAACCGTAGATGTTGGTTCCGTGTCTCCGGCAGCGCCGCGCTTTTGGTCCTGTGTACTTCATGCGTAGGATGGTAATAAAATGTGTAGGCGCACCGGTGGTGCGCCTGTACGTACGTCGCATCATCATACGCGGCGCCTTCCTTTCGGACGGCAACCGCCGTGGGCGATGGGGGTAACGTCAATGATCGCGTCGAG
>VGKZ01000109.1 GCA_016866815.1 Candidatus Peregrinibacteria bacterium
ATGCAAAGTATCGGCACTCGCGTGACGCAGCTTGATCTTGCGCTCGTGCGGCAAGACGTAGCATCCGCAAGAGGAAACGGCCGTTCGACTGATGCAGACAGGATTCTCATCCGCGTCAAAGAGCAGTACGGAACGACACTCGAGATGCTCGACCCGACTCTGGCCGAAGAGGCGAAGAAAGCGGAGAAGACGGTCGCGCTTACGCCCTTCGAGCAGGTACTCAAGGGACAGAAGGAGGGCAGAGCCGTGGACACCGCGGTGGAGGAAGCGAGAGAGAGTGCAGCCGCAGCCGACATCGTGGATCAGGTGCGGGCATCCACCGTCGTCCGCTTCAGCCAGATTGCAAATGGCGACGCCTACTTCAGCAAGCGCGCTGTCAGGGACGCGAGCGGTCAGGACAAGAGCGAGTTCTTCAGGAAGCATTCCTACGTGGACATTATAAATGCATCCGGAAAGAAGGTGAGCGTCGCGCTTACGCCAGAAGCGAGGCAGCGGATCGAGAAGCTCCCTGGAGGCACCAAACCTGTGATTCTGAAGGCAATTACCTCACTCTCGTTCCAGACAACGGGCGGTGGACGCGGAGGAGTGATGTCCTATAAGTACACAGGCAATGATTTCGGCGCTTCCCTTCTCGACGCAAAAGATATCGGAACGGTAAATGACGCGGGCACCGTACTCGACGGAGCCGGAAAGCCCATCGACATGAGCACCGATCCGCGTGCAGAGGTCGCGCGTGAGCAAATCGGCATGCAGCGCTCGTTCACCGTATCGGATTATATCCTGAAGCCTGCAGCGCAGCTTCGGAAAATGGACGGCAAGCCCTACGACAAGCGTCTCATCACGATCAAGACAGCATCAGGCAGAACGTATGAAGGTATGACGGTCGCCACTGACGCATGGGAGACGCTAAACAAACCCGCGCCGGACGGCATGACGCTTGTGCTCAAGCGTGAACCGAGGAATATTTCGCTGCGCACACCCGAAACCGAAGGTGTGGGACGTGGCTCCAGAGCGATCCGGCGCGTGATCGATGTGGACATGATTTCAGCGTCCGATCTCGCCTACGCAAAGCTCAACGGTGATGAGCTCACCACCGCCAATGTGAATGACCCGACGAAGACCGAGACGGACTCCGCATCTGATCTGGTGCGCAAGCGCGAAGAAGACAGCCGCGACATCCTCCGTGCGATGGACCAGAGCGAACCGATCAAGCAGACGACGCAGGCGGCGAGTGCCATCGGCGAATCCATGACGAATCTGCAGAAAATCATGAGTGCGGGCAATGAAGGTACGAAGCGTCAGGCCATGGTCGACTTCGCGCGTGCGGAAGCCGAACCGATGCTGAAACTCCTGCGAGATCCGAATACGGCCGCAAGTGTGAATCAGGCGCTTATCCAGCTGCGTACACTCAAAGAAGCCAACCTTGGCGTGGCACTCGGCGGCGTGGAGAAAGAGATCGATGCACGCATCCAGTCGCTCGAGCAATTCGCAGAACTCCTCCAGAGCGGAAGAGTCGCGGACATCTTCGAAACGATCATGGATAAGTCGAAGTTCGATGCCGACACGTGGGCGCGGTGGTTCTCAACGGAATTCCCGAAAATTCTCGCTGCCATCGTCGTAGCAACCGCCGTGGTCGTGACTGTCATTTCCCTCTTTGCGACCTGCGGAGCCGCTACCCCCCTCTGGGCAGTCGCAGCAGCCGGTGCCGCAGGCGGCATTATCGGCGCGGAGCTCGGAGCGGAAGGGGTCCGTGCAGGCAGGAAGCTACTCGACGAAGACGTCCGGAGTGGCCGGCTTGCATATTCCAACCGTTCGCGGCTTGGGAAGTACTTGGAAGGACAGGAAGTCTTAGATCCGGTCACGGGCAAGAAAGTCCCGCTTGAATTTATCAAAGACGTCGCGAACCCGTACATGCAGGAATTCGCGTTCAGCTTCGTGACGACGTACGCGACAATAGGCCTCGGATCCATCGCCGCTTCACGCATGAGTGCGCTCGCGCAGAATAGCAAGTGGGTGCAAGCCTTCGCACAGAGAAGCCCGATGGCGAACCGCGTCATGACGTATATGTCACAGATCGGTGACGATGCCGTGCGCGCTGGTACCGAAAAAACATCGTTCATGAAACAGTGGTTCAATGAATCAATCGATGAACTAAAAGATGAGTTCATCCGCGAGAAAGGAGTAGAAGCAGTGCTCGCGCAGATCGATGGCAAGCTCGGCCCGGCGGCCGCATTCCTCGTGACGCTGGCTCGCGGATTTAAACCGCTCAAAGTACCGAAAAGTCCCGGGACGATGCTCGGCAGCTTCTCTGTCGAAAACACGACGAGCATCACGGAGGTCCGTATGGCCGCAGAAGCACAGGGGTATCCATCGATTGTCGATAGCGGCACGTACCTCACCGTCACCGATCACGACGGGCACACCTTCGAGCTCCATCCGGACAAACCTGCGCCTGTCTTGGTAAACGAAACAAAGGCATCTTCTCCTGCAGAAACGACTACGGATCTGAAGGCGCCGGAAACGAACATCGAAGTTGATACCAGAGAGAAAAATCTCAGAGAGCGGATTGGCAGCGTTTCAGAGTCACAGTTAGGCGAGGAAATACAGAAAATCAACGACGAACACCCAAAGGGGTTTGAAGAAAGTCGTTTCAGTGTCGTAAGAAACACAGCCAATGGAATGGTGACTGTGAATGAGAACGGGAAATTAGAGCTTGTGGCAATCAACCAAGGCAATGCGGTGGACGTACTCAAACGTGTGAAGGATGCGACGGATTTCGATGCTGAACATTCAGGGTATGAACTGAGGCAAGAGTGCTTGCGTCGTAACCCCGATATCCCAACACACATCGCCTACACGTACGGCGATGTTCCAACAGTGAAGACAGAAATGAAAGCGTACATCGCTGATCCCGTAAACTGGATACCAGAGAAACGCCAGTTCCACGAA
>VGKZ01000110.1 GCA_016866815.1 Candidatus Peregrinibacteria bacterium
AGAAGCGTCATTCCTCCAGACATTTGAGAGCCCGAACCTGCATCCTCTTGCAGATTTCAGCCGCCGTGTGGATCTGTATCCCCATCGCTTGGTACGGAGGAAGCGCAGTCTCATGTGCAAACCGACGTTCGATTCCAATGTTGTCATGATCACGGCGCATCCCGGTATGCCGATAGATTTCCTCGATGCAGTCCTCGCAGCCCGTCCGCACGGAATTGTGCTGCGCACCTACGGTCCCGGTATGATTTCCAAGGACCTTTTCCCGTGGTTACAGAAAGTCTCCACACAAGATATTCCCGTGGTCATCACCTCGCAGGCGCTCAGGGGTATGGTCGACCTTCACCGCTACCGTAAGCAGCTCACTCTGGAACAGCTCGGCGTGATTTCGGGAAAGAACATGACCTATGAATGCGCAACGGTGAAACTCATGTGGGCGATCACCCAGGTCGAAGGAGTGCGCAAGGTCAGGGAGCTCATGGAGCGAAACCTCGTGGGAGAGCTGGATGAGTAATTTTTAATCTTCGCCCTCTTCATCAAACGGATCTTTTTCTTCCTGCTTTTCCATAAGTTTTTTTCCGATGACGGAGCCGATGGCTCCGCCGATGATGATGCCTGCGACCATCCGCTTGATGAAGCGGTCGCTTTTCTGCTCATCTTTGCGTCGGCTGCTAAACGGCCACATCCCGTACATTCTATCAGAAACCTCAAGTCCAAACAGGGGATCGGCGTGCGAATTTGCCCTAGTTTCAGACCTCAAGTTCTACCTCGGGATAGGTGGAGAGGTGGGACAGCACCTCCGTTTCCATCTGCACCAGGGCCTGCTGACTCCGGGCTTCCAGGCATACCGACAGGCATGGAGACGTGTTGCTCTTGCGGATACCCGCCCATGCACCTTCGCCAAAGTCGATGCGTACGCCGTCCAGCGTATTGACGGGGTAGAGTTCTGCGAAGTGGTCTGCGATTCTCTCGACGACGTCGGCCTTGCGATCGTCCGGGCAGTGAGGTCGTCGCTCGGGTGCCTGAAACACTTTTGGAAATTCACTGCAGAGCATGGAAAGCGTCTTCCCACTCTTCTTGAGGATTGCGAGAATGCGCAGAGCGGCTACGAGTGCATCGTCGAATCCGTAGTAGTCTTGGGCGCAGAAGAAGTGGCCCGATTGCTCGCCGCCGAGCAGCGCCTGGTGTTCGCGCATCGCATGCTCGACGAACGAGTGACCGACTTTGCACATGACGGGGTTGCCGCCCCATTTTCGTATTTCGGATTCCAAGCTGGCGGAATTACTGACGGTAAAAACGACAGTCGCTCCGGGGTTTTCCTCCAGAAGGTCCTTCGAAAGCAGCAGCAGGATGTCGTCTGCAGAGCGGACCGTTCCGGTTTCATCGACGATGCCCAGGCGGTCACCGTCACCGTCAAAGGCGAGACCGATATCGGCCTTGGTCTGCTTCACCCGTTTCTGCAGGTCTTTCAGCGTTTCCCATTTACTGGGGTCCGCCGGATGATTCGGAAAGTTTCCGTCAGGCTCCAGATAGAGTCCATCGACAGTGCAACCGATGCTCCCAACTGCTTTGCTGTAGAGCGGTCCTGCAACACCGTTGCCACCGTCGATCACGACAGAGAGGCCTGCGCCCGCCCCGTGGAACATCTCCTCCAGATGCTCCGTGTACGGTGTGACGGCATCGATGGTTTTGATTGCTCTGTCGGCACCGGTGCCGGCGGGTACAGAGGTAAGTTGAATAATTCTTTTATACAATTTTTGCAGCTCATCTCCGCTGAATGCCTCTGCTTCGCGTACCTGTAATTTTATTCCGTTATCGTGTCCCGGGTTGTGGCTCGCGGTGATCTGAACGCCGCCGTCGAGTGCGCGGTCACAGATGGTGAAGTAGTTCAGCGGACTTGGCGTCTGCCCCATCAGAAGAACTTCGCACCCCGCCGAGAGCAAACCCTCCATCACTTCTTTCTCAAATGCCGGACTGCTGAGGCGCGCATCGCGACCGAGGAGAATCACGGGCCGCTTCTTTTGGTACAGCTCCTGTACGGTCAGGCCGAAGGCATAACCGATCAATCTGCAGGCTTCCTCGGTAAGCTGTGTTCCCGCCCTTCCGCGGATGTCGTATGCCCTGAAAATATGGGAGTCTATGGAAGTCATGGTGAAAGTGTAGCGCAGAGCTTCGCTTTGAGCATTGGGTAGGCAAGCAAATGCATCAGAGGAAACAAGCATTCAGATGCGTCTCTGTGCCCATAATGCACTTCTACAATAGGCAAAAATCCTGTATACTATACAGATGTCCAAATCGCTCACTGTCGCCTACTTCACGATGGAAATCGGGCTCGATGCCCGTATGCCGACCTATGCGGGAGGACTCGGTATGTTAGCCGCAGACCTGATGTGCGCGTGCGCAGACAGGGGAGCCAATGCCGCCTGTATCACTCCGCGCTGGAGGCACGGGTATATGCAGCAGAAGATACAGCAGGACGGGACCCAGGAGTACAGGGACACCGATTGGCGTCCGGAGGAATTTCTCACGAAGCTTCCGCAGACCGTGACCGTGATGATTCAAGGCAGACAGGTACATATAGGTTGCTGGATGTATGAAGTCACCGGCAGGAGCGGCGCAAAAGTCCCGGTCTACTTTCTGGATACGGATCTTCCCGAGAATGATCAACATGACCGTCACATTACGAATCACCTCTACGGAGGGGATGGTTTCATGCGTCTTCGTCAGGAACTCGTTCTGGGCATTGGTGGGGTGCGCATGCTTCGCGCACTCGGGTATGACGATGTCGGGACGTTTCACATGAACGAAGGACACGCCGCCTTTCTCACACTGGAACTCTTGCGTGAGAGAGACTGGAAAGACGAGGATGTCCGTAAATCTTGTGCGTTTACAATGCAT
>VGKZ01000111.1 GCA_016866815.1 Candidatus Peregrinibacteria bacterium
CGTTTCATGCCGTAGAGAATGTTGTTGCGCAGGCTTTCGTGAAGAAGAAGGGTTTCCTGACTTACAAGAGCCACGTGCTCCAGGTAGGACTCGAGGGTGAATTCCCGAATATCCACGCCATCGATGAAGATCGAATTTGGAGGACAGTCGTAGTAGCGCATGAGGAGATGAATCAACGTGCTCTTTCCTGCACCTGTCGGCCCGACGACGGCGGTCATCTCCCCCTTTCGCAGAACGCAGGAGACGCTGCGCAGAACCGTGCGTTCGTCGCCGTACGAAAAGGAAAGATCTCTACAGGAAATTTCGCTTGCGATCCCTGCGAATGTCTTGGAGCCGCCACGCACGAAGAACTTCCCCTCCTCATTGAAGATGCGCGTCACTTCGTGCAGCGGGCCGCTCGCTGCAGCAAGAGTTCCGCGAAAACCAGAGAGTGTTCCGAACTTGCTCGAGGCATTCATCACCATGTAGAAATACACCATGATCGCGGGCGCGGAAGCGATGCCGTCCCTGCCAAACACATAGAGCGCTCCGAAGAAAATCACGGCTGCGGCGCAGATGGTGATGATCTCCTGCAATGGCAGAATCATCTCTTGGAGCGCACGTGCGCGGAAATCCATCTTGGCTTTGTCATTGCTGATCAATGTGTAGTGGCCTTGCTCCTCTTTTTCCATGCGTGAAGATTTTACGAGAGGGATGGTGGAGAGGATTTCCACGGACTTCTTCCCGAGCGCGCTCCCCTTGTCTGCAATGGCGTAGGAGAGCTTCTTGATGCCGATGATCATCGATTTTACGGTGAAATGGAGCACAACGAACAGCGGCAGGGCAACGAGAGTCAATTTCCAGGAAATGGAGATCATCACCACGAAATATGCCGCTAGCGAAAAGAGTGAGTTCATGTATTTGTCGATGGTGCCCACGGGACGGAGTGCCAGATGGGCGAACTCGAGAAGAAGCGTGCTGTGGTGTCCTACATTGGTCTTATCGAAGAAGAGCTTCCCGAAGCTGAGGTAACGGGCGAAGAGCGCCTTGCGCAGGTGGTGCAGCGCACGCTCGGAAAAGTACGCGATGCTGAGCACCGTGCTGTAGCGGAGGATGTTTTTTGTCAGGAACAACATAATGAAACATCCGAGAACCGCAGCGAAGAGCAGACGATCGTTGGCAAGTACCGATGCAGGAAGCTTCTCAATGAGAGCGCCGAGGATGGGAACATCCTTCGCAAATCCGAAGTTCTTCTGCAGGAATCCGTTGAGGAGCGGGATGAGGAGTCCCATGCTCGCTCCTTCCACCGCAGCAGTCAGCAACGAAAGGAGAACCGGAAATGCCAAATACGAAGGCGGGATGCCGATTCGCCGTAGCAGATCGAAAACTTGCTTGATAATGGGGCGCTCCTTCGCGGACATACTGGAAACAGTAGCGAATGCTCCTGGGTATGGAAATGCTTTTACGGCAAAAGCAAACCCGTTTGATGATGGATTCTATGGGATGGAGCCAGCATACTTTCTCCAACGATGCGCATCGCCCTCCTTAACGACGACGCTCTCCCGCACGCCAAAGGCGGCGCGGCGGTGATTGTTGAGAAGCTCGAACGCGGATACAAGGAACGAGGACATGAGACGCTTCTGGTGACGACTCATCAGGATGCGGCTCTGGGACGGGTGGTGCAGACGCAGGGGCGCGTGAGTCTCCTCAGCTCTTACCCGCGCACGCGAGAACATCGGCACTGCCTCGGCTCTCCGGAAATGCACGCACTCCTTGCAGATGTCTTTCATGCATGGCAACCGGAAGCCGTGCATGCGCATAATATCCACCACCATGTGACCTACGAGAGTCTTCTTCTGGCAAAACATCACACGGAGAAAATTCTCCTCACGGCCCACGACACCCTCCTCGTCTCCTATAATCGCGTTCGCGGCCCGCGCTTTGAGAAAGCGGCGCTACAGGGGAGACCGCTCAAACTTCACTGGTGGGAGAACGCCCTCGATGCGGGGCGGAAATATTGGCCTCCACGCAACAGGGTCATCCGTCAGATTCTTAAGGAATCGGCTACGAGCGTCGTTGCCATCAGTGATGCGGTCGCACAATTCCTTCAAGTAAATGGCATACCCGTACGAGCGACGATCCCCAATGGCATAGAGGTGTGGAATACTCCTCCGAGCGAAGCAATCCAATCCTTCAAGAAACGATACGGAATCACCGGGCCGGCCGTGCTCTTTGTGGGGCGCGTCCGTGAAGACAAAGGCATTCGCGTGCTGCTTCAAGCTATGGACCGGGTACTCGATACCCTCCCCAACGCACAATGCGTGGTCAATGGTGAGAGAGACCACCTTGCGCCGCATCTGGCATGCGCAAACGAACGTGTGCAGCAATCCGTAGTCGCTACCGGATGGATCAGCCGCGAGGATACGACATTGAGCTACTACGCTGCCGACATCGTGACGACCCCATCGCTGTATCTCGATAATTTCCCGACCGTGAATCTCGAGGCGATGGCGGCAGGAAAACCGGTGGTGGGGACGTGCTTCGGTGGAACGCCGGAGGTCGTGCAACATGGAATCACGGGGTTCATTTTGAATCCGCACAATACGTCAGAGCTTGGAAATGCCTTGACGATGCTGTTGAAAGATCCTGAGCAAGCCAAAAAAATGGGGCAAGCCGGAAGGAACCGGATTTGTGAAAAATTTTCCTTGGAAAAGCAGTCTGATACTTATCTCACATTGATGAATGCCCTATGAGGGCAATTACTTGTTTTTTAC
>VGKZ01000112.1 GCA_016866815.1 Candidatus Peregrinibacteria bacterium
CAGGAGACCGGCCGTTGCCGCACCGAAGAGCGCAGTGAGTGCGACGTTGACGATGCCGCCGTGGTCTTTCGTGTAATCGATACTGAGTCCTCCGCGTACCGCGATGAAGACGACGAGCATGATGAAGGCGAGGAGCTTGCCGGCGGTCAGCATGTTCGCGTCGATCGGCAGTCCGAGCATGGAAAGCATCGGCTGGTTCTGACCGGTCAGGCGTTCGACGATGTTGCCGATGCCCTCCACAGCCAGAATGGCGATATAGGTGGAGATGATAATTTTGACGGCCTCGTGCTTACCGATGATGAAACTGTACGTAATGACGAGACCGAAGAAGACGACGATGAAGAGATCCCAGGTGGGGCTGATGGTCATGGTAAGTGCGGGTTCCACCGTATGGTACAGCACTTATGCGTTTGATGGAATGCAGCGATTGGTGACAAAACTGGGATCAATGATCATTTATCAATTTCCATTTACCAAATTTCTCAATACTCAATGCACAGTGGGAATTGAGCATTTTCTGAAAATTGATAACTGATACATGATCATTTTCGCCGATCAAGCCGGTATCTTTATTGCTTTCTACAGCTCATATCACCATGATCACTCCATGCGTCACGGCTTCCTCCTTATAAACAAGCCCGAAGGCCCCACGAGTCACGATGCTGTTGCTGCCGTGCGAAGAGTGTTACATGAGAAGGATGTCGGGCATCTCGGAACCCTCGACCCGCTCGCATCGGGGTTGCTGGTTCTTGCCGTGGGTTCGAAAGCACTCAAGGTGATCGAGCTCTTCAACCAACTTTCGAAAGAGTACGTTGCGATCATCCGCTTCGGTGCCGTGAGCGCGACGTATGACCGTGAAGGACCGCTGGAAGACACACCAAGGAAGCCGGGTGTCGAAATCCCTACGGAGTCGCAGATCCGTGAGCTGATCCTGAATCACTTCATCGGACGGATCGAACAGGTTCCGCCCGCTGCCAGTGCTATCAGCATAGGAGGGGAGCGCGCGTACCGGAAAATGCGGCAGGCCTCCGCTCAAGCGAGCACCTGCGGGCAGGGACCGGGGTTCATCATGCCATCGCGAATCGTACAGATCGATTCCTGCGAAATTCTCTCGTACGAGTATCCCGATCTGGAACTGAAAATCCGCTGCGGCAGCGGTACGTACATCCGTTCTCTCGCGCACGATATGGGACGGCTTCTTCGGGTCGGCGGATACCTTCTGTCACTCGACAGGACGGAGGTAGGGGAGTGGTCCGTTCAGGATGCCGTAGCTCCCGAGAAGGCGGTGTGGACGAATGTGCTTCCATTGAAAGACATTCTCCGCGGACTGCCGTCGAGGGAACTGACCGAAGGAGAGTTCGATGCCATTGCGCACGGACGGATCATCCATCAGCCCTGTGAGAGAAACACCGTCGGGTGGTTTCAGCATCTGCCGGTTGCACTGCTCGAGTCTTCGAGGGACGGGCAGGGGACAAAGGCGAGAAAGGTGTTGTGAGTGTCTGCGATGGATTGGTGGGTCGGCTGGGACTTGAACCCAGGACCAATTGGTTAAGAGCCAATTGCTCTACCAGCTGAGCTACCGACCCACGTGAAAACCAGTCTACGCAATATTTACGCTGAAACAAGCGTCTTACCCTTCTGAATCCGGTTTATTCCTCGTCCATAGTGACGCTTCGGTCACCCATGGTCTCCATCGCGTGCCTCTGAATCGTTCTCCAGTCGTAGGGGAATTTGAATGTTTCGACTGCACGGACCACGGCAGCATACGCGTGCCAGAGGTCGGTCGTGGAGAAGAGGAACGCGTTTCCGGATTCCTGAACCGGGTTGTAGTCCTCCAATTTCTTTGTTTCGATGGAGACGGGAACTACGCCGTACTCCAGGCAGAGCGAGAGCTCGTTCTGTCCGGCGGGGTCACTGAGAAAGAGCGCCATGTCCGCGGCGGCGTACATCTTGTGGAGGGCACTCTCCTCATTGGAGATGATCGCGATCCGGTGACGGTGTTCCTTGCTCAAGTCCGTGAAGAGTGATCCGAATTTGCTGGAGCCTTTTCCGACGACGAGGATTTCGAGTGGGAGAGCGAGGAGCCCCGGGAGCAGTTGCAGGAAGAGTTCACCTCCGAGCTTGTCGCTCATGCCAGCGGGCAGGCAGAGGACCGGCCGTCTGATCTCTGCGCCCCAACCGAGTTCACCCTGCAGCAGCGTCTTATTCTTCCCCTTTTTTTCGAGGGTTTTCGCTGTGTAGCGGTGCGCGATGTGTGTGTCTGTTGCCGGAGACATGATGTTGATATGACCCCTTATTGTAGCGGAAAACCGTGTTTTTTTGAAGGGCGAAGAGCTTGGAAAAAGAGGGGATTGTGGTCTGATAAACAAGGACGATAACGTGGGCGAAACATCGTTGCCCTTACCACCTTCGTCATCCTTGTCTTCTCTTCCGTTTCATCCTTTACTACCTCCGGCCACCCTCTTCCCATGAAGCATCTCGTACTCATCGATGGGCATCACCTCATGTACCGTGCCTACTGGGCTATCCCGCGGACTCTGAAAACGAGGAGCGGGGAGCAGAGCAATACCTCGTTCGGCGTTGCGTCTATGCTGCTGGCGATTCTGGCGAAGGAGGAACCCGATGCTCTGCTGTTCTGCTTCGACGAAGGGGAGGAGACCTTCCGGCACCAGGAGAACGAGACATATAAGGAGGGACGGGCGGAGACCCCCGATGATTTCTACGTGCAGATCCCGAGAGT
>VGKZ01000113.1 GCA_016866815.1 Candidatus Peregrinibacteria bacterium
GCAGCCGCGATGGGATCTTCCCGGTCGTGGCTCCTGGCACTGGCATTCTTCTGGTCTATTTCGTCGGGATCGGACGACGAGTGATCATCCATCGCCTTGAACTTCACGAACTTTGCGAACCCCGGCCACGCGCGGAACCCTCCGAGGAAGAACGCAACCGGGAAATACGCCGCCCGCCTCCATCCGCG
Organism: Candidatus Peregrinibacteria bacterium; assembly: GCA_016866815.1. Classification (GTDB taxonomy): domain Bacteria; phylum Patescibacteriota; class Gracilibacteria; order Peribacterales; family Peribacteraceae; genus VGKZ01. Next base: position 189 of record VGKZ01000113.1, read on the forward strand.
CGCAAGCTGCATACGGGTGAAGAACTTGGCGTAGTTCGTGGAAACGGAAGAGAGCCCCTTGCTGAGGAGGGGCAGGAACCGCAAGGACCGCTTGCGGAACGACCCGCCCAGAGGCTTCACGATGACGGCAACGTGCGCTCGCATGCCGGCTTCGGGATACCGGGCAAGGGACGACGTGATGCCGGCAATGGGATCGATGTTCACGCGCGTCAGCATGTCGTCGAACTGTGGGTGGCGTTTGATGGGAAACACCTCAGGATCGGCAAGCTTCAGATCCATGGAAACGACTATCTCGCCTTCACGCAGAACAAATGGATCCGCTTTGACGTTTTCGATGTCGATATCCGGATACTGTGCGTAGAGCTGGCTCTCAATGAGGCGCACGGCACTGCGCTCCGCACGGGTAAAGAACGATATTTTCCCGTCCGGCATCATGCCTATTTCCAGGCTCACGAGATCCTTGCCCGGGAGCGAATGCAGAGCGGCGACGGCCGATTCCATGTAGAGCGGACCACGCTCGTTTTCTTCGTCTTTGGGAGGCCGTATCCGTAGCAATGCGAGACTCATGTCTGGTTGTTGTAATGCTTCCAAGAACTCAACAGTGAAGAACAGAAGAACTTACCCGGTGCGCAGCATATCTGCGACTAAATCCAGGGCAACGGTGTTGAAGCCATAATCCATGCGCATGGGACCGAGAATGCCGATAGCCCCTTCCCCTCCCCGCACCGCGTACTTCGTCACCACGAGGGAACAGCTGTGAATTTCCGGCATGATGTTCTCGTCACCGATGTAGTAGCGGATCTGATCATCAATGTGCGCGGCATTCAGAAGATCATGCAGGCGTGATTCCAGGACTTCGACAATGCCACTCGCCATGAGGGGGTTACTCTGGAATTCCGGCTGCTTGAGGGTATTGGAAAGACCAAGGTAATACACGCGGTCCTTGTGCGGCACCGTGGCGAACACCACATTCGGCGTCATGCGCGTGAGCAGAGCGACCGCTTCGTACACGCGCTCCTGGTCCTTACGGACAAGGTATTGCTCCTTCAGTGATTCAAACTTCTTACGGACCTGCTTCTCGTAGCGGTCCGGCTCCATGTATTCACGCACATACGACCGGTAGCCCTTGGCAGTCGGAATGCGGCCGGCAGAGACGTGTGGTTGTTCGATGAACCCCTCCTCCGAGAGAAGCTGCATTTCATTGCGGATCGTCGCACCGGAGACGTGCAGATACCCCGCCTCCACGATTTGCTTGCTCCCCACGGGGATCGCCGTCGTGATGAATTCGTCGATAATGGCCGCGAGAAGCCTCGATTGACGATCGTTCATAGAGTGTATTTTAGCATTCTTTACAGACGAGTGCTATCGCGCTATTTCTTCTTTCCCCCACCTGCAGCCATCCTCTTCTTGAACCGCTCCACACGTCCGCCGGATGCCGCCTCCTGTGCCTTGCCCGTGTACACCGGGTGGCAGTTGCGGCATTTCTCAACGCTCAGTTCGGAAACCGTCGTCGGAATCTCAAAGACCGTGCTGCACGACGCGCACGTAATTTTGGCCTTCTTGTGCATTTCGGGGTGGATTCCTGTCTTCATAGCCACGGGATTCTAGGGTGTGGGAAGGGCCTTGGGCAAGGAAATAACCGAGTTCTTCGCTGCTATGTTCTTGGGTTCTTGGATGCACTGCGCAGAATGAAAACATGCGCGCCGACGGCGCGCATCTATTTGCCCGCTTTCTTTCCTAAACTCGCAGCGCGCTTCACTTTGCGCTCCTCCTTCTTGATGTCCTCGACTTCACCTTCGCGCATTTCCTCCGCGGCGTCCATGACAGCGGCCTCTGCATCGGGATCTTCCATGACGACACCCATGGTCGCCACTTTGTCCTTCGCATTCAGGCGCATGACGATGACACCCTGCGTTGCGCGTCCGCGCGAAGGAATATCGGAGAGACGCATGCGGATCGCCTGACCCTGCTTGCTGATGCAGAACAGATCCCCGTCCTCCCCCTCTTTCAGAATGCAACCGCCGACGAGATCGCCGGTTTTTGCCGTCAACTGAGCGGCTTTCACGCCCGTGCCGCCGCGGCCCTGGAAGCGGTACTCCTCCACTGGCGTCATCTTACCGAGTCCGTTCTCCATGACCACGAGCAACTTGCTGATCTTCGAATCATCGATCGATGCTGCCTCGACAACATGGTCCCCGTCACCGAGTTTGATGCCGCGGACACCGGCGGCGGCGCGACCCATGGCACGCACATCGCCTTCCGGAAAACGGATCGCCTTTCCCTTCTTTGTGAGAATCAGAATCTCGTTCTTGCCGTTCGTCGCGAGCACCCACTTCAGGTTGTCGCCATCATTCATCTTCTGCGCAATGAGACCGCTCCTGCGGATGTTCTCGAATTCCACGAGCTCGGTACGCTTGACCGTTCCTTTGTCCGTGACCATGAAGAGGTGGTTCTTCCCTTCGAGATCGGCTTTCAGAACGGCAGCGATCGTCTCCTCCGGCTGTAGCTGGAGGAAGTTCACGATGGCGCTTCCCTTC
>VGKZ01000114.1 GCA_016866815.1 Candidatus Peregrinibacteria bacterium
GACAGGAAAAGACACCAATATCATCCGCAACGCAGCCTAAATGGAAGGACCACTCGTCGAGGGCTTCGTCGATACGATCGATGCAACGGATGCCGGTCTGCATGCGATTACAGGGCACGGCATTCTGTATGCTGCAGGCGTGCTTGCCGTGATCGGCGTGGGAATCTACGGACTGCGGAAGCTGTACCAGGGGGTAACGGGTGCAGGAAAGTAGGGAAAACAGCGTATTGTGCGTATTTGCTTAAATTAAGCAAATATTGTATAATAATATATTCATGGTAAACACACTTCCAGTCACTCCAACAGTGGCTCCTGCGACGCAGGAGATCATCGGCGGTACCAGCGCATCACTCAACGCGCTCCGCGCCTCCACTGGCGTTCCCGTCCTGACCAACGCGATGCAGAGCGCCATCAGCATCGGGGTGAACAGCATTCCCATCCTCGGTGGAATGGCACTTGTTGCTGGAGGTATCATGACACTATTCGGTAAACCTCCCAACTGGGTACAAAACCTCACAGGGCAGAAGAACGCAATCACATGAACACCCGCAAGTCCAACAACGGCTCTCTGATGGGGAAGATCACACACCTCCCCTACTCACAGATGTTCCTCATCTGGGTCGGCCTGACGACGACATTCGCTCTCCTGTACTTCGCACTCCACATCTACGCACCGTCTCACGGTCCGCTGCTCCCGGAGCACGATACCATGTGGCTCCAACTCGGAAACAGCTTCTACTTCAGCATCATTACGGCTACGACGACGGGCTACGGTGACATCGTTCCCCATGGCTTCTCGAAGGCGCTTGCAGGACTACAGGCGATCATTTCCTTCTTCGTCTTCGGCGTCTTCATCACCAAACTTGTGGCAAACAGGCAGGAAATGGAGATGGAGCGGGTTTTCCGACTCACATCCGAAGACACGTTTCACAACACACGCGAAGGTCTCTACATCGTGCGCAAAGACTTCGACCGTCTCATGGAGGCCGCAGAGAACGGGACCCTGGCAAAAGAGCATTGGGAAGACCTCGCAACGGCATACAAGCAATGTGAAAGTCTGCTGTCGCAGATACCGGATTTCTACGACAACGAAGAGCATCTCTACATTATCGACCAAAGACGCGAACATCTCCTGCAGGAAGCGGTCCACCGGACGCTCCACCGCATCAACACGATGCTCGATGTCTTCAGCGAAAAGAGCATCGAATGGACGGCAGACTTCGTGAGCAATGCTTCGCTCATCAGCCTCGTAAGAGTCGCCGATACGGTTCTCGCGCTGTGGAAGGATAAGTCTCCGTACGAAGGAGCCGAAGCATTCGAAGACATTCTGGGACTCAACGGATCGATCCGCGGAAAGATCGAACAGACGATATAAGGGCACGACCAATGATTCATGATCCGGCTTTTTACGGATCACGAATCACAGATCACAAATCACAAATTTACCGTCTCGGACCGCCGCGGAACCCTCCGCCGCCACGGGGTGGGCCGCCGCGGTTGAAACCGCCCGTGCGGGGCGGCGGCGGAACGTAGCCTTCGGGTGGGGCACTCATCTGCTTGAGTGAGAAGCGCGTCTTGCCCTCGACTGCATCGTACTCCACGCACTTCGCCTGGATGACATCGCCGACTTTGAGGACATCCTCGACTTTCTCCGTGCGCTTCCACTGCAGTTCGGAGATGTGAATCATGGCATCCTTGCCACGGAGGAATTCCACGATTGCTCCAGTGCCATCGATGATGCGGACGACTTTGCACTCGTACACTTTGCCGACTTCGGGCTTTGCGACGATACCTTCGATCCACTCCTTGGCCTTGGCCATGGCTTCGCCGTTGAGGGCGGTAACGAAGACGAGTCCGCTGTCCTCGATGTCGATCTCGACACCCAGTTCACCGGTGATCTTCTGGATGGTCTCGCCGCCTTTACCGATGACCAAACGAATATCTTCCGGATCGATGGTGATCGTCTCGATGCGCGGTGCGTGGGGTGACAGTTCTCTGCGCGGCTCCGCAATGGCCTGGAGCATTGTCTTGAGTATGTATGCCCGACCGGTCTTTGCGCGCTCCAGAGCCTCCTGAAAAACATGATCCGGAAGCCCTTTAATCTTGATATCCATCTGGATGGCGGTGACGCCCTTCGCGGTGCCCGTCACCTTGAAGTCCATATCGCCGCCGAAGTCCTCTTCATCCTGCAGATCGGAGAGGATGACGTACTTGTCCTTCGACTCGTCGGAGACGAGCCCGAGCGCAATACCGGAAACCGGCATCGTGATCGGTACGCCTGCGGCCATGAGAGCCAAGGTGGAACCGCATGTAGCTGCCATGGAAGACGAACCGTTGCTCTCGAGAATTTCTGTCACCGTGCGGATGGTGTACGGGAATGTATCGACGGACGGTAGAACCGGTTCGATACCGCGCTGCGCGAGGTTGCCGTGCCCGATTTCGCGGTTACCGACCATGAGACGATTCGAGGTCTCACCGACGGAGAAGGGCGGGAAGTTGTAGTGGTGCATGTACCGGAGCTCATGCTCCCCTTCCATACCTTCGACGAGCTGCTTGCTGCCCGGGGAACCGAGCGTGCAGGTAGTAAGCCCTTGTGTCTCACCGCGCTGGAACAGCGCCGAACCGTGGACGCGGGACGGCAGAACATCGACCATCGCACCGATGGGCCGGATTTCATCGACTTTTCGACTGCTCATGTG
>VGKZ01000115.1 GCA_016866815.1 Candidatus Peregrinibacteria bacterium
CCAGCGAGGAGAAGGTACGTCTTCATGAGTGCGTTCAGTATATCGTTTATTCACGCAGAGTCGCGATCACACTTCCCTTCGTCAGGAGGAACAGGAGCGTCTCATGAATACTGCGGAAGATGACATCGCTCTGCAGTGCGGCTTTCGTGGCAAGGCCTTCGCTCTCCATGACAGCAAGGCTCAGACCGGCTACTTTAAAGAGCTCCGCATCAATGCATCCATTGCCGATAGCGACGCAGTGCTCTGCCCCCAATTCGAGCGCGACTTCCGCTTTTTCCTTCACGTTTGCAGTCTTGCGAAGCAGAATGCCCAACTCTTCCGCGATTCTCGCGCCGTTACCATTGGTGTCTCCGGTGAGCAGGTAGACGTCGAGCTTGAGTTCATCCTGAATCCTCCGCAGGAGTTCCGGAACACCCTCAATAATTTTGCCATAGGCGGCGATCGTTCCGTTGAGGTCACAGAGCGCGTGGTGGATTTCCGCCGTTCCTTTGCCAGGGATATCGATCTTCATTATAGGTACTGTAAAATAAATAATAAAATAGTCAATCAACTTCCCGCTCCTATACACAGGCGAAAACGCGGTACTGCGCTGGACACATGTCTACTAAACTTGTACCGTCGCCATCGGTTGCTTACCTCCCTACTTTCTATGCGTTTCCGCACATCCATCATTTCCGCAAGCGTCGCACTCACCGGCGTACTACTCCCCGCCATAGCTCTCGCTGCTGAATCACAGCAGTACTGGCCCTCCTGGATCGGCAGAGTGAGTTACGACCTTCTGATCCCGGCATCGCCGGCACGTCAGATGAGTCAGGGTCCTCTCTACCTCCCGCGCTCTCTCGTTCGCACGGGTGCATTCAAGGATCTTGTCGAGGAGGTTCGCAAGACTCCGGGATCCACTACGCAGACGTGGCCCGATTGGATCGACGAAATCGGTCAGTAATTATTCACAGAGTTCCCATGACAGGGTGCCGGCCTCCGCCGTCACCTTGTTTTGTATGTTGAGTACTGCGTAGCGGTTGATGACTGCGGCATGGGGATGACCGAACGCATTCCCTCTACCTGCGGAGATGGCGATGAATGATGGCTCTGTGGCCAGCAAAAACCCTGTCGATGAGGATGTTGTACTCCCGTGGTGTGCGGCGATGAGAATATCGGAACGGATGTCCGCACCACTCCGGAGAATTCCCGCTTCCGACGGCATTTCGATGTCCCCCGGAAGGAGCACGCTGTCGCTGCCGCAGAGCACGCGAACGACGAGGGATGTTCCGTTGCCGGATGCATTTTCCTCGAATGCGGGTCCTGCAGGCCAGATGACATCCAGGAGTACGCCGTCACTCATGTCGATGTCTGTCGCGGGGTCCGGGAGCAGGACGGGAATGCGGTGTGCACGTATTTCGCGTAGCACTGCGGCGTATGGAGCGGAGTCGCGTACTTCGCCGTTGAGTAGGACACGGCGAACATCGTAGCGTTGCAGGACATCCGGAATGCCTCCGATGTGGTCCAGGTCCGCATGGGAAATCACCAGGAGATCGATGGTGCGTTGAAACAGTGACAAGTGTTCCCCCAGCCGCTCAAGCACGGTGGTGTCCGGTCCGCCGTCCACGAGGATTGTTCTGCCCGTGGGTGTGATGAGCAACGCGGCGCTTCCCTGTCCGACATCCAGGATATGGAGGTGCAGCTTGCCGTCGGGAAGGACGAGAATTTCCCTGACGCAGAGGAGAGTCGCGGCGAAAAAAGCGCATACGGCAAGCCACTGGTACTTCGTCATGCTCCCATTGTCTCTTCAGTACACATCCACCGATAGAAGTACGCATGTATCTGAAAACGAGACATTCAATTTTTGTCTTCAGTAAAACAAAAAGTCCGTTCTAGTTTCCGCAGGAACGGTTGCACTTCTGTGTCAGCGTGATGGCAAGAACAATGAGCACCAGCATGCCTGCGACAGCCGCAGCGAGTACTGCCGCATGCTTCCAGTTGATGGTCTCCAGAGGCGCCTCGAACGACAGTTCGGTTGCTGCGGCAGAGAGTGCGGGGGCATCTTGTACCTGCAGTGTCGCAAGTTCTCCGGTGGTTGCTTCATCGACGACATCGAAGTCTGGGGTCGGCAATGTCGGTGTGCCCTTCGCGAAGTCCTTCATGTCGGTCTGTCCGAAGAGCAGTTCTCCGCGCAGAGCGCCGCCCGGTCCGTACGGAGGAAGACTGACGTAGTGGAAGACGCCCGGCGAGAGGTATCCGTACACGTTCACCGTCTGAATGAAGATGCCGAAGAATCCCGGCGTGACGTCTGCGAGCTGCGCGCCGCGGACATCCACGGGGATGACGGAGGGCGGACCGAAGGTCTGTCCGTCGCGGGTCTGGTAGACCACCAGATACACGAGGTCTCTCGGGCCGTTGTCGACGGCCCATTCAACGGTCAGAGCATATCCGCCGTTGCCCTGGATCATCGGTGTGATGCGCATGCCGCTGACATCCGGCGGTGCATACGGATTGCTCTTGCGAACCACCGGAGCCGCAGTCGGCTCTTGTCCGTCTTTGTGCGCGGTGACGAAGACCGAGCG
>VGKZ01000116.1 GCA_016866815.1 Candidatus Peregrinibacteria bacterium
AGGAACCACTTCCCTGCACCAGTACCTCAGCCAGCACCCGGATATCTTCATGCTGCCGCAGAAAGAGACCAATTTTTTCGCCCAGGATTCAGCACTGTGTCTGATAGACCGGACGGTGCGCAGTGAGCAGGAATACAAGGAACTTTTCAATGACGCAGGGGGTGCCACAGCAGTTGGCGAAACATCGCCGGCATATCTCGCCGTCCCCGATTCACCCAAACTCATCAAAAAACTCATTCCCGACGTGAAACTGATCGTCATTCTCCGCAATCCCATCGAACGAGCATACTCGCACTACCTCATGCGCAGACGACAAGGAAAAGAATTTCGTACAACGTTTGAAGAGTGTCTAGCAGTTGATGATCTGGACCCTGCTCGCAGTTACAAGAGTCGCGGCTTTTACGGGCAACAATTAGAACGGTACCTGAAAGAGTTTTCCATGGAGCAGATGAAAATTTTCCTCTACGAAGATTTCCTGAAGGATGCGCTCCGTGTGGTTCACGAGATCTGTACATTCCTGGGCGTTGATCCCGCATTTACTCCGGATATGAAAGAGAAGTACAACGTCAACCCGCCCGCAGACAAACCGATGTCGTCAGCGGCAAAAAAAATCCTGCAAGACCTGTACCGCAACGATATTGCACTCGCGGGACATCTCATCGGGCGAGATGTATCACATTGGTTGCAATAAGAACTAGACGCTTCCTGTCATGATGCCGGACACACTGCTCTCCCTGTAGACCGGTCTTCGCGGAAGCGGAATGTCATAAAACTCCGGTCGACGCACATCGATACCTTGTTCGAAGAGGTAGTTTTTCGCTTTCTTTGTGCTTTGATCGGAATAATGGAAGATGTTCGCAGCAGAAACCGCAGATGCACCGTTGGCTATTCCGTCGGCAAAGTGTTTCCATTCGCCCACACCCCCGGAAGCAATGACGGGGATGCCCACTGTATTACTTACCAAATGAATAAGCTCTGCATCATAGCCATTTTGCGAACCATCATTGTCTATGGATGTGAGAAAAATCTCCCCTGCACCCAGCTGTTCCGCTTCTTTTGCCCATGCTTCCGGTGAAACTCCTGTCGGCGTACTCCCCCGGTCAATACACACTTCGTACCTATGAGGAGCTATACGCTTGGCATCAATAGAAACTACCATACATTGATTTCCAAACCGTTTCGACGCTGCCGAAAGAAATGCATGATCTCTGAATGCAGAAGTGTTGACGATCACCTTGTCCGCACCTTCAGTGAGAAATCGTCGAACATCATCAATAGTGTGTACCCATCCGCCGACAGTCAGTGGAACGAAGCAGCGTTTTGAAAGTTCTACAAGATCTCGGTGAAACATCTCGCGGTTATCCTGCTTACGAGTGACATCGATCAGCACGATTTCATCGATTGCCCATGTATTGAAAAAATCGATCGCGGTCATCGCACTGCCGACCGCATTGGTGTGCTTAAAATTCTTACTTTGAATCAAAAAGCCGTCACGCCAGAGCAGGCAGGCAATCAGCCTATGCTTGAGCATGACTTTTACAGTAGGAAATAAAATTTTTGAGTACCATGAGACCTGCGCTCTGACTTTTTTCGGGATGGAATTGTGTCGCGAAGATATGCCCCTTCTGGATACTCGCAATGATGCGACAACCATGCTCTGCAACTGATGTGACAATACTCTCCTCGGACGGATCGAGCTCCAGACCATAGCTGTGAACGAAATAGAACACCGGATCGTCTTTCAGGCCTGCGAAGATTTCTGACTTCTTCAGGATCTTCACATTATTCCACCCCATGTGCGGTACTTTGTAACCATCCCCCTTGGGCTCTATCAGCTTTACGGTACCATTGACCCATCCCAGTCCTCTGCTCTCGCCATCTTCATATCCTGTATGCGCAAGAAATTGAAGTCCGAGACAAATACCGAGGTACGGCTTCTTTTTTTCGATCACTTCACGCCGGAGAACATCGACGAGACCGAATGTGTGGAGGTTCCGCATACCCTCTCCGAATGCACCAACACCTGGAAGAATGATGCCCTCTGCCTGCTCAATAACAGATGAGTCGCGTGTAAGCGTTACCTCCGCGGAAAGACCCTCAAGGGCATTCGCAACAGATTTGAGATTCCCCATGCCGTAGTCAACAATGGCAAGCATGCGGCTGCAGTATATGGATACTCACACCCATTGCTCAATGACCGAAAGTACTTTACAGGAGAAATACTGCAGTCTCTCTGTTTGCAGAGAACGGCGCCGTTCCATTAGCATAACAGTATCAAACGCACGTTGAAGCTCTCCTCATCGGCACATTGGGCACTGCTCGCAGTC
>VGKZ01000117.1 GCA_016866815.1 Candidatus Peregrinibacteria bacterium
GCGCTGCGTGTCTGGCTGAGCAGCGTTCCCTTGCGTTCCTTCTTTGCCAACATGCACGCTCGGACTTCGGCCAGGAGCGCCGTTTTCTTGTCGTGATGCAGTTCGACGAATGCGGTGTTGTCCTTGATGGTATCCAGGTTCTTACAATCGGTCTTCGTCAGTTCTTTGAAGAGTGGCTGTGCGATGATGTCTGCACGCTCTTTCTTGGACCGCTCCCACGCCTGGCGGTAGCTCGGCCACTGGTACTCGACGAAGTACTGCTTCGCTTTCAGGGAGAGTCCGGGTTTCTTGAAGCGGGCGATCCACCGTTCGTGGGATGCCGCTGAAATGAGTTCCGCGCTGACTGCGGCTCCCAGTTCTCTCTCGAAGGAGGCAAAGAGTTTTTCATCGCCAGTTTCCGTGTCGAGAGATGCCGTGATGTTTGCGATGAGCCCCTTACGCTCGGAGAAGGTGAGTGAGCTGAGGAATGCATCGTTGTCACGGAGCGTTGAGATTTTGCCGCGCAGAGTGGAGTCCGCATTTTTCTCCAGTGTCCCCAGGCGCGAATCTGCGAGGAGTTCCTTTCTCCTTCGGGCCAGCTCTCTGCGTATGGAAAGATAGTTTGGGAGTACCGATTCGATCGACGCGTGTTTTTCCATACTTCCCCTTCCCGGATCACGCATCCATGCGATCCATTCACCGTAGGATTTGCCCGATATCACGCCGCTCTCCAATGCGTCGTCGAGTGGCCTGATGAGGTGATTGTTGTAGGCGTTGAAGTTTTTCGCGATGCTGTTGCTGATCATGTCGCGACTGTAGGATTTGGCGACATCCAGCATTTTCTCGACGTCGGATGCTGCACTCTCCACGTAACTTCTCTGCTCGGAAATTTCTGATCGTGAAAGGAATCCGAGAGGTTCGATCCTCGCCATGAATTCCTCGAAATTTCTGCGGGCTGTGCGGTAGGCGTCGACAGCGTTTATCTCCTCCCCCTCCACTGCCTCTGTTGCAGTCGGGCCGGTCGTTTCTCGGATATCTGCAGGCATGCCCGAACATTGTAGAAAGTCTGACCGGAAGAACAATGTGGAAAGTTCGGAGATTGTGGTAAGGTGTCCTTCCTATGATTCTCTCTGATCGCGACATACGACGGGCAATCGAGACCGGCCGTGTGCATGTGGAGTCACTGCAGCCACAGCTGTTCTCTCACATCCATGCATCTTCCATGGATTTCCGCCTGGGTAATATCTTCAAGCTCTACGAGCACAGCAGGTTTGCAGTGCTGGATCCCATGACTCCGGATTCTTTCGCTGGGAACATGCGCACGATCACCGTTCCGGACGGAGAAGCGTTCATCGTGCAGCCGGGAGAGTTTGTTCTCGGTGTCACGCAGGAGAAAATATCGCTCCCCGATGATCTGGTTGCGCGCGTCGAAGGGCGGAGCAGCCTTGGCCGTCTCGGCATCATCGTCCACAGCACCGCGGGCTTCGTCGATCCCGGTTTTTCCGGAACGATCACACTCGAAATCAGCAACTTGAACCGCCTCCCGGTCGCGCTCTATCCCGGAATGCGTATTTGCCAGATCGCGTTCGAGCAGATGAGCAGTCCTGCGGAGACACCGTACAACAGGAAGCCCTTCTCCAAGTATCAGGGGCAGATCATGCCTGAGGAGAGCAGGCTCTCGATCGATCCGGAGTTCGCGAGACGCATGGGTGATGCGAAGGAAATTCCGATGGGCGAGGAGGTGAAGATAGGGGGTAGGGCGTAGGGGGTAGGGGGTAGGGAATGTGCAGGGAATGGGTTCTCTAGCAGTGTTGTGAGGTTTTCCTTGGGGCATGCGGCCCCTAGGAGCCTTGATTTATTCGTTGAAATATGATATTACAACGCACCTTCTGCCGGCTCGACCGGTAGGGGGATTTGGCCTTTGACAACATCGGTTGGAACGACACGAGATCGCAAATAGAAGTTTAAAAAACGATTACTTGCGGTCTCGTTGAGTCACATTCGGTCCGTTGATGCGGATCCGAAATCAGTAACCCCTAGAAGAAGGAGACGTACATGAATGAATTCTGGACCCAGCAGACGATCACCATGGCCATTGGAATGGTCGTGTCGCTTGTGGCGATGATCGTGCTGCCGATGGTGTCGAAGCTCGTGGACGAGCAACTAGGATACTTCTTCCTGGCGATTGGCGGAGTCATGCTCTGGCTCGCCTTCCGCACGGGAAGCGTGGTGTTCGAGGACGGGAGCTTCGTGCAGCACCTGATGCACGGCCACAAGGAAGGTCTGCATACAGTGCTGACAGAACCCTGGATGCTCGTTCTGTGCTACTTCGCACTGTCGTTGCTCT
>VGKZ01000118.1 GCA_016866815.1 Candidatus Peregrinibacteria bacterium
CTACCAAAAACCAGAAACAATACACTTTCGTTATCCCATACTTCCCGCATGGCCTCCGCCGCCCTGCAAATACGCAAATACGCTGTTTGCGGCTATTGCGCCCTCTCCGGCAGCTGTCGTGAACTGCGCGAAGTGATTGCTGCCGCTCGTCACATCGCCGGCACCGAAAATACCCGGGACATTCGTCGACATGTCGTCTCCCACCTTCAGGTATCCGCGCTCGTCCAGCGTACAACCGAGCGGCGTTGCGAGCCCAACTGCTGGATCGGCACCGATTTCAATGAACACACCGTCCACTGGCAAATCTGTTGATCCGTTGAACGGCTTGCTCAAGGTCACCGAGCGGACCTTCGTGTCGCCCTTCACCTCCGTGATGGCATTCTCAAGAATGAGAACGATGTTCTTCCTCTCCTTCACTTTATCAATCCAGTACGGCTCAGCCCGGAATTCTTTCCGGCGATGAATGAGATACACCGTCTTCGCAACCTGTGCAGCAATGGCAGCACCTTCGACAGCACTGTCCCCTCCTCCGATAACGGCGACATCCTTGCCGCGGTAGAAGAACGCGTCGCAGGTGGCGCAGTACGTCACACCTTTTCCGGAGAACTCCTCTTCACCCTTCACACCGAGATGACGCTTGTTCGAACCCGTTGCGATGATCACAGTCTTCGCCTCGGCGGTTTCTCCACTCTGAAAGCGCAGACGGAATCCCTTGTCACCCCGGGCGAGGTCGAGGGGTTCAATTGCTTCGACGCGCGCCGTCTTGTGCGTGACTTCCTCGAAGCTCAATGCATGCTTTCTAAAACGCTCCATGAGATCGGGGCCTTTCACTTCGATATCTCCGGGCCAGTTGCCCACTTCCGCAGCGGTGATACCCATGCCGCCCTCCGTCTCACCGACAATCAGTGTCGTCAGCTTGTAGCGCGCTGCATAAATGGCCGCCGTGTACGAGGCGCAACCAAGACCGATGACGGCGGTGTCGAACATGGAGTTAGCGTAATGGAATTTATGAATGTGAGGAAGGAAATGTGTATCGTTTATAGTTTATAGCTTCCGGCCTTCAAAAAACTATAAACAAAAAACTATCGTACCCACCCACGTACTCTCATCGCATTCAATATCCTCTTCACACCAACAGCAAATGCCGCTTCCCGAAAGGACATCTCCCCTCTCCTCGCCTCGCGACGTACGGCCTTGAACGCTTCGAGGATCACCCGTTTGAGCTCCTCGTCGACGTATTCCGCCGTCCACTGTTCGCCGGAGCGCCCCTGTGTCCACTCGAAGTAACTGACCGTCACACCGCCGGAGTTTGCGAGCACATCCGGAATCACCGTGATACCTTTGCTTTCGAGAATGGCGTCCGCTTCGGGAGTCGTGGGGCCGTTCGCAAGTTCGAGGATGTACTTTGCATGAATCTTCCCCGCATTCTTCTCCGTGATGACGTTATCGAGAGCGGCGGGAATCAAAATATCGCAGGGCAATTCCAGGAGTTCCTCATTGCTGACCTTGCGGACGTTGTCGAGGCGCATGCGCTCAATGTCGCAGACAGAGCCTTCACAATACTCGCCCGTCACCGAACCTGTCTTCTTCTTGTACTTGTCGATACGTACCGGATCGATGCCGTCTGCGGAATAAATGCCACCTTGCGAATCGGAAACGGCAACGACGGTGTAGCCTGCACTGTGAAGGAAATGTGCCATGTGCGCGCCTGCGTTGCCGAAACCCTGGATGGCCACGCGTAATTCCGATGGATCCAGCGCTTCCCGATCCATCATTTCGCGCAGAATGAAAAAACCGCCGCGCGCGGTCGCGGTATCGCGACCGAGAGATCCCCCATAGGAGAGCGGCTTGCCCGTGATCATCGCAGGGCTGTAGCTGCGTGTCAGCAACTCATACTCGTCGCGCATCCACGCCATGATGTCAGGATTCGTATTCACATCGGGAGCGGGGCAATCGATATCTTCGCCAATATTCTCCTGAAAGGCTCTGACATACGCCCGGGAAACCTCCTGGACTTCCCTCTTCGTCAGCTCCTTTGGATTCACCTGCACGCCGCCTTTGGCTCCTCCGAACGGGATGCCGGCAACGGCAGTCTTGATCGCCATGAGCGCTGCCAGCGCCTTCACCTCATCCTCATCGGCAGCAGGATGAAAACGGATTCCGCCTTTGTACGGTCCGCGCGCGTTGTTGTACTGCACACGAAAGGCGTGGTAGGTCGCCTCCGTCCCGTCGTCACGCTTGATCGTGATATCCCTCCTGTGAATGTACTGAGGCTCACTGAACAACGCATTCTCACCGTCATCGAGATCGAGACG
>VGKZ01000119.1 GCA_016866815.1 Candidatus Peregrinibacteria bacterium
GGGATGCCGTCATCCTTGATGCGTTTGAGAATCTGCTCCTTCACGTCGGGAGCAATGCGATGTGGTTTGCCCATATCTTTCGGGGGAAGTTGTCTAGAGTGTGTCTAAGATATGGGGTACCTGCCAGGGAGTACGAGGGCATCCGGCAAAGATCGAAAGCGTTTCTATGGAATTGCAAAGGGATCGCTCGAGGAATTGCATTATCAGTGTTTATTGGCTGCCGATCTGGAATACATCACTCCGGAGACATTTGCAGCTTTCGATGCGCATATTCAGCGCGTCAGCTATTTATTGTTTAAAATACGCCAAAACACATAATACTACACGTAGTTGTCTTTGCTGCCTTCGTTCCCAGTTGGCCTGTTCCACAGGCCTATGGAACGCTCCAATTCGCCATAAACCTCCAAATTCCTTCATCTAGCCTTAAAACCGCTTCTCTTAGCGAAAAAAGCACTTCCTAAACCTATAAACTGCCGTAGAATACGTAGTTGCGATGACATCCCTCCCCGCCAGTATCGAGGCCTACCTTTTGGAGGCCGGGTTCTCTCCCACGGAGATCACCATCTTAAAACGGTTGCTTGAAGGGGAAGCACTGACGCTCCGGGAGCTTGGAGCGAAGACAGGCAAGAGTACCGGTGTGCTCGATCAGGCGACGAAGAAATTACTCGCGAAGAAAATCCTGAACCGCGACATCATCAACGGCGTTCCGAAGTTCACGGTGACGTCGCTTCCTTCGATTGCCGCTTGGGTGGAGCAAGACATGCGCGAGAAGCGCGACACGCTGCAGCGCAAACACAAGGATTTCGAGGCGTTCCTCTCGACGCTCGAGCTGGACAAAGGCCGTCCCGAGATGGAGTACTTCGAAGGGGAAGAAGGAATACAGCAGGCATTCTCAAAGCTTCTGGAATACGATGACCTATGGCTCTGCTATACGCAGGCGACCTGCAAAGAAGAAGATGATCCTCTGTGTGAATTCAAAGTCCAGCTCTTTCGCAAGCGCCGGAATGCGAAGATCTTCGCGCGCGTCATTGCGCCGGATACGTTTCTCGGTCGACGCTTCGCCTCCCGCGACGCCTTTGAGTACCGCGAGACGAAACTGGTACCGGAAGACCGGATGCCGGTGGGGTTTGAGAAGATCATCGCCGGCGACACCGTCGCGTGTTTCAATCACACGGAGAAACGCGCGTGCTTCATACGGTACCGCGAGCTGGCCGATACCCAGCGCAAATTGTTCGAGATGCTGTGGTGCATGGGGACCAGCAAGTCGGAGGAAGAATGTGCCGTCGTTCCTGCGCAGAGCAAGCCCGCGGTCGTTTCACTGGAGACGAAAACCCTTTCGGGGTTGCGGGAGTTTTTCCCCAGCAGGAAGAGCTTGATAACGATGGGGAGTTTGGCGGTTATTGCAGGCCTCATCACCTTTGGTATGTACAGGCAGAATTTGTATCTGAATACGCAGAGGATTCGTGATCAGGTAAGGGCGATTGCCGCAACCGGCGCATCAACATTTTCGGCAAGAGATGTGCAGAAAGTTCATACTCCTGAGGATATGAACACCCCGGAATACAAACGTATTGTTGGGGAACTTGCGAATATTCTGCACCAGAATCCGGAACTGAAATATGTGTACATGATTCGTCCGACGGGGAGAGAGGACATGTACGAATTTGTAGCGGATTCGTATGGTTTGCGGACGGACGAGGACATCGATTTTAATGGTGATGGCATCATAGGTGAGGAGGACGAAATTCCGATTCCGGGTACCCCGTACGACATTTCCGAAAGACCGGATGCCACAATCGGCATCGTGGAACCGTATGCGGATGCAGAACCTTTCAGTGATCAATGGGGAACGTTTATTTCCGGATTTGCACCGGTGAAAGATGCCGGAGGAAAGGCTGTTGCGGTGTTGGGTATTGATCGTGAGGCTACGGATCTGAAGCAGTTGAGCAATGAAAGCTTCAAGCCATTCGGATTATTTTTCGTGCTCTTTGTGATCTTTTTACTTGTACGCCTTGCCGCGTTTAACAGGTCTCTTTGCAAGGAAATCATCCTGACTCTCCGTCAGCAGTCCACGTTGTTTGTTCTGTGTCTCACACTGGGACTCGCAAGCATCGTCACGTATGGATTGTACATGCACACGTCCACGCTGAATCTGGTGGCAAGTACCCCTTTCTTAAGACACATTGCTAGGAATGAGGAATCGTGTCGTTTCGTAGCGTAGGGTAAACGTCTGCGGTGGCATCCTGAGCGCGGTGTGGA
>VGKZ01000120.1 GCA_016866815.1 Candidatus Peregrinibacteria bacterium
CTCCGAATCCACGCGGGCGCCCCTGTTGGGGTCACATGTCACCGCATCAAATGTTTCCCAGATTTTATGCTCGGCAGCGGCACCTGTACCTGCCAAAACCATCGGGATGTACCACGAATGGATAGGCAGAGGCTCGCGCTGGGGACCGACACTTAGCGCAAACGAATGGTACTGGTTGATTCCCCCCTCACGGAAGCACTCAGGCACCGCCATCCTGCCACGCAATTCATCAATAATTTTCACACTCTTTTCAACCATTTGCACTCGTTCGTTGTCCAAAGCCATCTGCAGCTGATCGATGGTCAAAGAGCCAAGCTGCTTTGACACATCCTCCAGTGCGTCTTCATCCTGCAAAGGATCCAGCAACCTGCGAATCATATTTGAATACGCAGTACTCCCCATATCTGTGAGGTCAATCTGCATGGGGTACACCGGTGTGCCCCGGAGATTTACCTCATCATGCAGCTGCTTATATGCCTCGGAAACTACCCACGCGGAGAAGTCGCCGATGACCACGGAGTTGACCTCTGGCAGCACAACCCGCTGCTCGGTGAGACCCAAATCTCTTCCCACAGGCCGTAACCCAGGACCCAGAATTGCAATATTCATATCCTTCAAAGGCATTCCGCGCCCCGTCACTGAAAACAGATGCCCGCGATACGCGGTCCTCATTTCTTCGTAATGACGATCCCAGTTCGCCTTCCTTGCAATATAGTTCGATTCATACTCATGATCGAGATAATTCTTATACTCGTCGGCCGTCCCAAGAATCATGAGCGTAGATTTTTCAAGTGCCTGGTTGAGCTGGCGACGGTTAGGCATAGAAAAGGCGAATATTCTACACTATTTCACCTTGTGCGCAAGACTCGTGTGACACTGGGAACCTGGAGCAACGCATCAAACAAATCACTGAATTCTTCAAAATCCTTGGCTTCCAGGCGGATGTGGTACAAAGCACCCCCATTGGGGTAAGCAAAAACTCCAAATTTTGCGATGTTGATATCCCTCTGGGCAAAGCACCGCGTTATATCGTAGATCAGTCCTCTGCGATCCTTGGCGTATATAGCGATATTGATAAGGTATTTCTTATTATCCAGAACACGGGAGCGTGGCAGCAGATGAAGAGCACTCAGGATTCTCACGAAGATCCCATGGGGCTCGGCGAGCACTTTTTTGTAGGCCTCAACTACACGGCTGACGGGCAAGAGCCCGGACCCCAAATCCTGGAGCACATGATCAAACGAGGAAAACCCCAGTGCCTCCGAAACAAGCTTCTGCAGCTGTCCTACTCTAAAAAGCCAAGTAGGAGATAGACGTTCCTTACCGAGCTCCTGCGTGAGAATCTGTCTCGCTTGTGTATTGACGTCTGCAACACTGTCTTTCTGGATAGCGTTCTTTAGCGCCTCCCTCGCCTCGATCGACTTCACCTTGTTCAGCCACATCATGCTGTGTTTTCCGTTTTCCTCTGTCACGAGATAAATGGGTTCCACGGTATCACCATCCTCCAGCTTGCGACTCGCCTCCATGCGCTCACCATTCACCCATATGCCCTCAAGGTAACGCAAGTATCCAGGATCAACCGCATACACGAAGTCAACACCTGTTGAATCCGGCGGTAGAGAGATGATTTCACCGAGCGTTGTAAAAATACTTATGGGTTTCTCCAGAACGGTCGACTTCAGATCTTCCAGGTAGTCACTCCCGTCTTTTGGAGACTTGCTGAGAGCAGCGAGAGCCGCACGAAGATTGCTTTCCGGATCCACCGCCCAGTCGGAGAGCTTCCGACGGACGTTGTAGTCATGCATATAGCGCGTCTGAATCCGGAGTTTCACAAGGTGATTCTGTGCAATAAATACGGTGGTGTGCAGGGCGCGGTAACCATTGGGCTGCGGCGTACTGATGTAATCGTGAAAACTATCGGCGAGCACGGGGTATTTCCTGTGCACTTCCCCAAGGAGTTTGTAACAGTTCAGCTCCGCTTCTTTTCCTTCCTCAGTCAGAACCACATTGATACTGTCGAGGCTCTGCACGTCTTTTAAAAGCGCTATCTGACCCTGCAGCTTCTGATACACTTCATAATCTGTCATGTAATCGATGTGCGCCTCAACATCCGTTGCCGTTTCGGCATTGATCCGCTCTACAAAACTTGTACGTTCACGGTCAAGCTTGAGTCTGAGAGCCTGTATGTGCTTTGACCATTCGGCACTTTCCTCAGGAAAGGCAATAGGAAAACAACTGGTTTCAAACACCCGTTTTAA
>VGKZ01000121.1 GCA_016866815.1 Candidatus Peregrinibacteria bacterium
CTTCCAACCTTCATGGAATTCGTCGATGCTTCCGAAGGGGGATACTGGACAGGGAAGAATGTTCGCTGGAACGGCCTGACAGTCAGTCCTTACGGAACCAGGAACCTCCGAGTCACGGGCCGCGTTCGCAGCGATGCTCCAAAAGGAGAGCGCCTCCGCAATACCGTCTCCGTGAAAGGCTACGAGTCCGTCGACTATACGGAAATTGCATCCATTGCGTCCGGAAAGGGAGTGCAGAGAGATATCCAGAACGTACTTGTGAACAAACGCGCGAATAAGTCCGAGGTCCGTCCCGGCGAGTCCGTGACATACACGGTCACGCTTCTGAACGTCACTGACCACGCACTCCGCAATGTTATGGTGGATGACCGTATGGACTCTCCGTACGTCCGCATTGTCTCTGCAGACAACGGTAAGACAGACGGCTCCTCCATTCACTGGAATATCAATGAACTCGCTCCAGGTCAGCAGTGGGCGGTTCGCTACACGGTGCAGATCGACCCTCGCGCTCCTCACGGAGTCGAAGTCCCGAACATCGTGACGGTCAGCGGAGACGGTATGGAGCAGCTTGCGTTGACGGAGCGGATCTATACGTCGAACATTGAGGTTGTCAGCAACCTGCCCCCGACGGGCGCACCGTTCGATGCCATCTTCCTTGGTGTGACGGGCCTCGCAGGCGCTGCGCAGACTCTCGCACAACGCAGGAAGCTCTTCCGAAGAGCCTGAAGCGTATCTATGCGCACAATAGAAGCCGGAGTACCCGGCTTTTTTTGCGTCTACGTTACTGAAGCGACCCTAAAATTTCGGACATCAGGCCAACGATCATCGAGAAGCTTAGGTCGAAGGGGATGTCTAAGAGGCGTGCAAGGAATGCAACGACGAAGAAGGCGATGAATGCGACAAACAAACCGATGATTGAGAAGCGGATGGTGTGTACTGCCTTCTTAATTTTCTCTTCGTTGCCTGCGGAGAGAATGAACGTGATGCCTCCGATAATGATATACACAAGACAGAGAATAGAAGCAGCAATGAGACCCAGAGCAACTAATGTCGCAACGATTTCAATGGCGCTTGCATTTTCCAGAAGATCTCTCAGCATACAGATGAGGGGAAATTATGAGGAAGGTTCGAGGACCTTCAAATTGACACGCTGGTTTGCATTGCCTCCAATGATCCGCAGAAGCGTACGGAGAGCCTTGATGGTCTGACCGCCTTTACCGATGAGCTTGCCCATATCCGTATCACTGACGGAAACGGTGAGGAGAACACCAAGATCATCGACCTGCCCCTCGATACGCAGTTGATCCGCATCATCGACGATATTTTCCAGAACGTACTTCAGAAAGGAGTACCCCGGTAGCTTTGCCGCATCTAATGCGTCAGTTGTCATGCGTCACGCAGTGTAGAGCGGTTACTTCGCCGTGTCACCACCTTCTTTTCCATCCGCCTGACTTGCAGGAACTTCCGCACTGGGTTTCTCAGCAGCTGGTGCAGTTGCACCTTCCGGCTGGGCCTTCTTGCTTCTCTTCTTCGTGTAGCGCTTTACGTATTTCTCCATGCCCTTCACGCCCTGCTTGACAAGCAAACGAGCCATGGTGTCAGTAGGAATTGCACCAACGGAAATCCAGTGGGTAACTCTCTCCGCATCCACCTCTACCTTCACCGGCTTACCCGCCGGAAGGAAGTGACCGAGAATCTCCAAATGACGGCCTTTTGCTGCATCGGAACTCTGTGCAACCACGATCCGGTAGGACGGGTTGTTGGTTGTGCCGGTGCGCTGGAGACGAATTCGAAGCATGCTGGAAGCACTCCGTATGGGGTCAGGAGTGAGCGGAGTGTAGGCAAAGGGCATGCTCCGCGCAAGCGATCTCAGCGGAATTTCGTCGATCAATGGGCCTGAATGACCGAGATTTCCCGGATTCCGGCCTGAGGACATTCCTCCTGGAGGGCAGAGAGAAGGGATTCGCGGAGAATGGTACATTCCTGGGCTGCAATGGAGTTCTGAGCCTCCAGAACGAGAGTGGAATCCCGGAGACCTTTGACCGAAAGAACAGACGTACAGTGCGGCAGTGCACGTACAATCCATGCTTTTGCGCAATGCAATGCATGGGAGGAAGACGCTTCTGTGAAAAGGCCTCTTTTTCGCAGAACGTTGGCGAGAAGGGAATTCACCTTATCCATCGAAATCAGCTGTGAAGGACACGCTGCAGTA
>VGKZ01000122.1 GCA_016866815.1 Candidatus Peregrinibacteria bacterium
TGCCAAGGGCGTTGGCTTTCGTGAAAACTTCAGCATCTTTTACGGAACCTCCCGGTTGAATGATCGCGGAAACACCGTGCTTGGCCGCTTCTTCCACCGCATCCGGAAAAGGAAAAAACGCATCGCTGGCCATGACCGCGCCCTGCGCTCTCCCCCCCGCTCGTTTGGCCGCGATCCACACACTGTCGACTCTCGATGTTTGCCCTGCACCGATGCCGACGGTCACCCGATTCTTCGCGAAGACGATGGCGTTGCTCTTGGTGTGCTTCACCACACGCCAGGCGAAGAGGAGGTCCTCGATCTGTTTCTTCGTCGGTCGTTTGTCCGTGACGAAGGTCATGTCCTTCTCGGTGATGATGACATCATCGGTATTCTGAACGAGCATGCCGCCGAGGGCGGAGCGGAAAGAGACGGGAGACTTGAGAGTCGCATGACTCATGGCAATGACGCGGAGTTTTGGCTTCTGTTTGAGGAGTTCCAGCGCATCAACTTCATACTTCGGTGCAATGAGGACTTCGACGAAAATTTTCTGATCGATAATTTTCCGGATGACGTCTGCCGTACACGGACGGTTCAATGCGATGATGACACCGAAGGCAGAGAGCTTGTCCGTGTCGTAGCTTCGCTGGAATGCTTCTGCAATGGTCTTGTCACTGGCAACGCCGCTTGGATTTGCATGCTTGATGCACGCAGCGGTCGGCTCTGAAAATTCCTGCACAAGATTCCACGCGCCATCGGCATCGAGGATATTCAGATAACTCATCTGTTTCTCCTCTTGCAGGACGGACCACGGTCGCGGGTGTCCGCCGACATCGTAGTACTTGCCCCATTGATGCGGATTTTCGCCGTAGCGGAGATGCATTCCGTTCATCAGCATGAGACCGGAGTTTTTCTCTTCAGACAGGGCTCCGGCGATGATTGCGTCGTACTGCGCCGTGCGGGCGAATACCTTCGCGGCGAGTTCCGCACGTGTCTGCGGGGAAGTATTTCCGCTCTGTGAAATTTCTTTGAGGACCCGGGCATAGTCCGCTGGGTCCGTGATCACCGTGACGTGCGCATGGTTCTTCGCCGCACTGCGGAGCAATGTCGGTCCGCCGATATCAATCAGCTCGATGACATCTTCATCAGTTCCTACATCCGATCCGTCTCGGCGCGGCCGAGCCGCGACGGATGCCCTATGCCTTACCCCCTCCTCAAACGGATACAAGTTCACACATACCAGATCAATGGGTTCGATGCCGAGCTTCTTCGCCTGTGCGATGTCCTCCTTCTTGTCCCGTTGGAAAAGAACGCCGCCCATGATCATCGGGTGCATCGTCTTCACTCTGCCGCCGAAGCACTCGGGAAATCCCGTCACATCTTCCACACTCATGACCTTGATACCCGCATCTTCCAGCGCCTTCTTCGTTCCTCCGGTGGAAATAATCACATATCCCGCTTCTGTAAGCCCCGTGGCAAATTCGACGATGCCGGTTTTGTCGGAGACGGAAAGGAGGGCGCGAGGCATGACTGTGTTGGACGGATGGGAATTGTAGAGGAAATATTGCAGACGGGGGAAATGATCAATGTCCAATTTTCAATTTCCATTGCGCCTATGGCCCGTTTTTGACTCAGAATATCGTTATTTCCCGTCCATGTTTAGGAATTGCGCAAAACGCCTATTTCTGCTAAAATTAAGGGATTATTGTCACTATGGCTGAAAAGAAAAAATCCACTGCAGCACCGGGCGCAAAAGACGCGCCGAAGGCCGTCGCGAAGAAGGGAAAGAAGATTCTCATCGTGGAGGATGAGCATCCCCTCGCGCATGCACTTGCCGGTGACGGAGAGGCGGGACTCAAGCTGGCGAACGCCGAAACATTCCACATGGTCCTTCTCGATCTCATCATGCCGAAGGTGGACGGGTTCGGTTTCCTCGAGGGATTGAAGAAGAAAACGCCTGTGATTGTGCTCAGTAATCTCGGTTAGGAGGAGGACAAAAAGCGAGCGGAATCGCTCGGGGCGAAGGGGTATTTCATCAAATCCAACACGCCGATTACGGACATCATCAAGCAGGTGAAGTCTTTTATCTAAATGGCAAGTACCCCTTTCTTAAGACACATTGCTAGGAATGAGGAATCGTGTCGTTTCGTAGCGTAGGGTAAACGTCTGCGGTGGCATCCTGAGCGCGGTGTGGATACGGTCGGTGTTGTAGGAATGGA
>VGKZ01000123.1 GCA_016866815.1 Candidatus Peregrinibacteria bacterium
CATCCTCATCATGCGTGCACTGAAGGATGTTCTCGTTCCTGCTCTGCAATCCGTGACGAAGGACATTCATGCTCTCGCTGCAGCCAACGGCAAGACGCAGCTTCTCAGTCTCACGCACGGGCAGCCGGCCACGCCGACGACACTCGGAAAGGAAATGATGGTTTTCGAGGGCAGGTTAGAGCGACAGTTGGCGCAGGTCAGGCAGCACAAAATGGGCGGGAAGCTCGGAGGTGCCGTCGGAAACTTCAGCGCGCATCTTGCCGCGTACCCGAAGGTTGACTGGGAAGAATTCAGTAGAACATTCATCGTGTCGCTCGGTCTGGAGCCGATCCGGTACACCACGCAGATCAATCCGCACGATGATCTTGCCGAACTCAGTCATGTGTTCAGCAGAGTGAATACGATCGGTGTCGGTTTCTGCCGCGATGTGTGGACGTATATTTCCCGCGGTGTTTTCCGCCAGAAGCTCGTCAAAGGCGAAGTCGGCTCCTCCACCATGCCCCACAAAGTGAACCCCATCGATTTCGAGAATGCCGAGGGAAACTTCGGGTTGAGTACGGCGCTGTTCTCCCACTTCGCCGAAAAACTGCCCATCAGCCGTCTGCAGAGGGACCTTTCGGATTCCACCGTGCAGCGCAGTATCGGCGTTGCATTCGGATACCACCTTCTCGCACTGCAGTCGCTGCGCAAAGGTCTTTCGAAATTGCAGGTGGATGCGAAGGCGATTGCCGCCGAACTCGACGCGCATCCGGAAGTGCATGCGGAAGCCATTCAAACGGTTCTCCGTAAGAACGGCGTGCAGGGGGCGTACGAAAAACTCAAGGCACTCACGCGCGGGGAGAAGGTGACGAAGGAGGGATTGCGAAAATTCGTCGACAATCTCAAGATTCCTGAAGCGGATAAGAAGGCACTTCTGCAGATCCTTCGATAAAACCCTCTCCCCGTGAAGAGAGAGGGCTTCATGCACTTTTTTACGGCTGCGTATTGACCAGCTCCGCGCGGATGCAGGCGTTCCTGCGGTAGTCGTTATTGCTGTACTGCTTGCAGGCTTCCATCGCTCTCAGAAGTCGTTCCTGATGCACTTTGCCGTCCACTTCTCGCCAGGCTTTCGTGCTCACTTCGGCATCGCTCTGAATTGCTCTGCGGGACGGGCGGTTCTGCGGGGCGCTGTAGATGGGCGCTTCGTTGTCGCGGTACATCGCATTCCACCTATTCTGACGTTCGGCGGCTGTTTCCGGCGTACCGACGACGCGGTAGTTGATAGCGCGGCTGTTGCGGGTCAGGCGCTCCATGACATCCTCGACACGCAGCTTGTTGCGGAGGTTCCTGTCTATGCTCAGACGCAGTGCTTCACGCTGGCGCACACAGGTGTCGATACGGATCTTGTACGATCCCGTCTCCGCCAGTTCCGGCGTCAGTTTGAGCGCGAGAATACATGCCTCTTTGTCCGTGGCGCTGCTTGCGGTGGTTTCAGCGAACATCAGGATCGGGCCGGTGATGAGAACGAAGGCGAGGGAAATCGCCGCGGGGTGCTTGAGAGTCATAGGGGGTCATTGTGCATGGCCGAGGAGAGATGTCAAAGAGATTGAACACATCCTTATTACACGTGTTCCGTTCGCATCCGGAACGGAAATATCCTCTTCGGGAAGGCAAAAAATCACATGATTGTCTTTCGTATTCAGGCGGCTCTTGAGCAGCGGCAGTTTCATGCGTACCATACGGAGTCTCATGGCACAGAAGGGCGTTACATTGGCGGTCGTGCTGGACCACGTAAAGGGTTTGGGGTACGGCGTGCATACCCTTGAACGGAGATTTAATTCTCTGGAAAAGAGAATGGGTGGAATGGAAGCAAGAATGGATCGTCTGGAGAAAAAGATGGATGAGGGGTTTGCCAGAGTCTGGCGGAGATTTGACTGGGTCGGTGTCAGTCTTTGTCATATCGATGACCGTCTCGATTCCATGGAAATTCAGCGCTTGTCGCATCGTGTGAACAAGATCGAGAAAAAGGTCTTTGCAGGTGCGGATTCGTAAGTGTATTCGACGAAATATCTCGATTGGCAAGTACCCCTTTCTTAAGACACATTGCTAGGAATGAGGAATCGTGTCGTTTCGTAGCGTAGGGTAAACGTCTGCGGTGGCATCCTGAGCGCGGTGTGGATACGGTCG
>VGKZ01000124.1 GCA_016866815.1 Candidatus Peregrinibacteria bacterium
TGCCAATGCCACCGACAAAGCCGAAGAGAGCGTCACCGACGAAACGTAGAGGTTTGCCCTGGAGGAGAGAGTTCTTCGCATCATCGAGCCCGGCAAAGGTTGCATGCAGGATATGCCTGCGATCCTCCACAATCGTCTGGGCACCCGGAGAGAGAATCGCGCGTGGGAGCTGATCCGTGACGAACTCGTACGCATTGATAGGCGCTTCCACCAGCATGCCTCCTAATCTGTCTTGCGATAGGACCTCCTTTGAAGCTTCAAGGCGTGATGTCATGACGAAATTATACTCCGGAAATTCCCTGTGCAACGGAAAACTTCCGAAAAACTTGCGTTCCGTTTCAGTGTCCCGTATAAATTGCCAGCTTACAAAGCAATCGCTCTTTCCATTTTTGCGAAGGACCGCCCTCTACCGGCGGTTCTTTATTTATGCGCGCAAAACGGGGAAGGTTTTGCGCGTTGTGCCTCCAGCCAGGCAGAGCCTGGCTTCGGCAAGGTTTGTATTATATTTTGCGCACAACAAGGAAGGTTGCGCGCTTGCGCCTCCAGCCCGCAGCAAGTGCGGGCTTCGGCGGGTTTTTTATGCATTTATGCGCGCAAAACGGGGAAGGTTTTGCGCGTTGTGCCTCCAGACGGGCAGAGCCCGTCTTCGCCACATGTTTTTTATTTTCCTCTGATTCCTTTGAGTCCTCTGAGTCCTCTGAGTCCTCTGGATCCTCTGAATCCTTCCCTCTTCATTTCCCTAAACATCCAATAAATCGCTACACTCTCAATGAATGCTTCCTAAGGCGTACGATCCACAGGCAGTAGAGGACGCTATCTACAAGCGCTGGGAATCCAGCGGTGCGTTTACGGCTGATAACAAGACCACAAAGGAGACATTCACTATATCCATGCCGCCGCCCAATGCCACGGGGCAGCTGCATCTGGGTCATGCCGTCATGCTTGCGCTGGAGGACATCTTCATCCGATTTCAGCGTATGCAGGGCAAGGAGGCCCTTTGGGTGCCCGGCACGGACCATGCAGCCATCGCCACGGAGAACGTCGTCATCAAGCAGCTGAAGAAAGGGGGGATGAAGGATCCTCGCAAACAACTGGGACGGGAGAAGCTCGTTGCGGAAATCAGGAAGTTCGTTGCCGAGAGCCAGAACACCATCCGCTCACAGGTGCGCAAGATGGGAAGCAGCTGTGACTGGTCGCGCGAGCGATACACCATGGACGATTCCCTGAACCGCTGCGTGAACGAGGTGTTCGTGAAGATGTTCACCGACGATCTCATCTACCGTGGTCACCGCATCGTGAACTGGGATCCGAATCTCCAGACGAACGTCTCTGACGACGAGGTGGTATGGAAGGAGCAGACTGATCCGTTCTATACCTTCCAGTACGGCCCCTTCCAGATCGCGACGGTGCGTCCTGAAACCAAGTTCGGTGACAAGTACGTCGTCATGCATCCCGACGACAAGCGGTACAAGAAGTACAAGCACGGAGACACCTTCACATGTGAGTGGATCAACGGCCCCATCACGGCAACAATCATCAAAGACGAAGCGGTGGATCCGGAATTCGGTTCCGGCTGTATGACCATTACGCCGTGGCACACGCAGGTTGACTTCGACATTGCCGGGCGCCACGGACTGGATAAAGAACAGGTGATCGATTTCGAAGGCAAGTTGCTGCCCATCGCAGGGGAGTTCGCTGGCATGTCCATCGAGAAGGCACGACCCCTGATTGTCGAGAAGCTCAAGGTGAAGGGGCTTCTGGTGAAGACGGACGAGAACTACGTTCACACCGTTGCGACGAACAGCCGCGGCGGCGGGATGATCGAGCCGCAGATCAAACTCCAGTGGTTCATCGATGTGAACCGCAAAGCAGTTCTCTGGAAAAAGAAGAAGCGCAGTCTGAAGGAAGTGATGCTGGAAGTCGTGAAATCCGGCGATATCCGCATCATCCCGGATCGGTTTGAGAAAAC
>VGKZ01000125.1 GCA_016866815.1 Candidatus Peregrinibacteria bacterium
GACTTGCTTGTCACTGTGCCTACTTCCGCTACGTCGCGCTCAACCTCGCGGTGCGTCTTCTCCTCGACGGCGTCAGTGAACGGAGCGGGCTTCGCGAACGCGGGCGCCCCCTCATCAACGACAGGCAAGCGCATGGCAAAGGCATCTTTGCTCTTGCTGCCCTCACTGTAGGCGCGCTCAACCAGCTCGTGGTTGTGGTACTGGGACGCCTTGTCCTTGGACATGAACTTGAGCGCAAGCCAGCGGCCGAGGTAATCCATCATGGACTTCACCATCGGGATTTCCTTGTTCATGGTCATTCCCATCGGCTCGAAGCGTGTGTGGACCAGTTTCGCGACCAGCACTTCGAGTGGAACGCCATACTGGAGGTTCATGGAGAGGCTCAATGCCAGAGTATCCATGACCCCGGAGAGCGTGGAACCCTCTTTGCTCATCTTGATGAAGATCTCTCCCGGCGAACCATCCTCGTACATACCGACGTGGATGTACCCCTCGTGACCGGCAACGGAGAATTTGTGGGTGATCGACATGCGTTCTTCCGCGAGCTTTCTGCGTCTGGGAACTTCCTTAACGATGATCTTCTCGACGAT
Source organism: Candidatus Peregrinibacteria bacterium (assembly GCA_016866815.1). GTDB lineage: Bacteria > Patescibacteriota > Gracilibacteria > Peribacterales > Peribacteraceae > VGKZ01. The sequence goes on from VGKZ01000125.1 coordinate 591, forward strand.
CACCTCCCGCACCTCTTTGCCATCCTTGCTTCCCTTGTCACCCTTGCTGCCTTTGTCATCATTGCTGCCTTTGTTATCCTCTCTATCCTTCGTATCCGCTTTATTGCTCAGCGCCTGCGAGAGTTTGCAACCGTCGCGGTACAGGGCATTTGCCTTCAGACAGAGCTTCCAGCTGAGGAAATACGCACTCTTAATGTCCTCCACCGTCGCCTCGTTCGGTAAGTTGATCGTCTTGCTGATCGCGCCGGAGATGAATGGCTGGGACGCAGCCATCATGCGGATGTGGCCTTCGACACCGATGAAACGGCGACCGCTCTTTCCGCATTTATTAGCGCAGTCGAAGACGGGCAGGTGCTCGGGTTTCAACAGCGGAGCACCCTCCACGGTCATGTGACCGCAGATCACGGTGTTGGCCTCATCGATCTGCTCCTTGGTGAATCCAAGGGCGCGGAGGAGGTTGAAATTGAAATCGTTCATCTGCTCTTCCGTGAAACCGAGTCTCTTCATGGTCTCCTCTCCGAGTGTCCAGCGGTTGAAGGCAAAGGAGAGCTCGAAGACCTGTGGAAGATTCTTCTCGACCTTCGCGATGTCCTGATCGGTGAACCCCTTCTTCTTGAGGGAATCGCGATTAATGTGTGGAGCACCTTCGAGTGTGAGCGTACCCATGACGTACCGCATGATGTCGCGGACTTCCGTCTCGCCATACCCGAGGTTATGGAACGCAGGCTTCACCGACTGGTTGGCAATCTTCATGTATCCGCCTCCGGCGAGCTTCTTGAATTTCACGAGAGCAAAGTCAGGCTCGACACCGGTCGTGTCGCAATCCATGAGGAGACCGATGGTACCCGTAGGGGCAATGACAGTGGTCTGGGCGTTCCTATAGCCATTTTTTTCTCCGAGAGCCAGTGCCCTGTCCCAGCATTCCTTCGCAGCTTCCAGGAGATAGCCCGGACAGGCCTTCTGGTTGATACCGACAGGTTTGACGTGCAGCATCTCATATTCGGCGCGCGGCGCGTCGTAGGCGGCCCTGCGGTGATTGCGGATGACCCGGAGCATGTGCTCGCGGTTCTTTTCATATCCGGTGAACGCGCCGAGCTTGCCGGCCATTTCCGCGGATGTTGCGTAGGATTCACCGGTCAAAATAGCGGTGATGGAAGCACACATCGCACGGCCGAGCTCACTGTCGTAGGGAATACCCATCTGCATCAGCATGGCACCGAGATTGGCGTAGCCGAGTCCCAGCGTCCTGAAACGGTAGGAGAGTTCGGCGATCTCTTTGCTCGGAAACTGGGCCATCAGCACGGAAATCTCCAGCACGATGGTCCAGAGGCGCACTGCATGCCGAAATTTCTCTACGTTGAACTGTG
>VGKZ01000126.1 GCA_016866815.1 Candidatus Peregrinibacteria bacterium
CTCCGACTGTATGAAGTTCTTGCCGATCTCAGCGATGACAAAAACATTTTCTCCCACCGTGCCGTTTCCTGTACGTGGAAAGCCCATCGGTTAAAGTATATTGCCCGCGCTTTCCTTGCGAAACCCTTATACTGAGCCAATACTCCCGTCATGCCCCCCTCCCATCCTGCGCCATTGCGTGTGATTGTGGCCCGCTTTTCGAGCGATGTGGCACAGGAGGTCATTCTCCATGTCCTGCAAAAACGACCGTTTGAGTTCTGCGCTGTTCTCGCCACTGACATTAGCGATGATCGTCTGTCTGGCCTAAGCCCCGAGCAGCAGGAGTGGTTTTCCTCGAGCAAGGTGCGTAACGGCGATTACGGCAATGTGGACTGGTCCACTATCTCTCCACTTGATGAGGAGATCATCGGGAAGATGCGTGAATGCGAGGCGATTTTCATGGATATGGTCACCAGGCTTGAATGGAAGCGCAGCATTTCCTATGACCAGCGCCGGCTATGGTACTTGAGGCATCTCAGATTCTGGAGCCATTACCTTCATCACCGCCGCATAAATCTCTATGTGTCTGCATGGATCCCACACGAAATACCCGATATCGTCATCTATTACTTGTGCAAGCTTCACAAGATTCCCGTGCTCTATTTCCATACAACGACGGTGCGCGATGTCTCGTTTGCCGAGTATGACATTACGCAGCCAGCTCCCGCGGTGCCCGCCCGTTACGAGGCATTGCTTAAGGAATATTCACATGTAAGAGATCCAGCAGAGGTTCCTCTTGGGGAAGCATTCGACAAAAGATTTTTAGCACTCACAACTCCCGCAGGCCAAAAGCCGCCCATCGAAAGCTACAAACGCTTTACGTATTGGGGGAAGGTACGGAAGATGTTTTTTGAGCAGCCATTCAGTTTTGCGCGATTTCTCATCGCCTATTGTACTCCCTGCGGATTACGCCGCGCTCTTGGTGCGTTCGAGCGATGGAAGGTGATTCGTGTAACGAATGCCTACTATGCCGCGCATGCGGCAGAACACGATCTCGCCGTGCCTTTTGTGTACTTGCCGCTCCACTATCAGCCGGAAGCCTCTACGGTCCCTATGGGGGGAGCATATGCTGATCAGATTCTGGTCGCAGCACTTCTCAATGCATATCTTCCGGAAGGCGTACTCATTTACATCAAAGAGCATCCTCGCGCAGGCGGTTGGCTCACGCGGAGCCCGGCATACTATGAACAGCTCTTGAAGATGGAAAAGGTTCGGCTGGTGGCGCGTGGAGTCGATACGTTCCTTCTTCGTGAACACTGCAAGGCGGTTGCGACCGTCACAGGATCCGCAGGCTTTGAAGCGCTTTTCCGCGGAAAGCCCGTGCTTCTCTTTGGATTCCGTTTCTACCAGTATGCGCGAGGGGTCTTCCAGATCCGCACGTCAGAAGATTGCAAAAAGGCTATCCGTGAAATTTTCGATCATAAGGTTGTACCATCACTTGTGGAGTCCCGAGTGTTTTTGAAGGCGATGGAAGAGACGTGCATCTATGGAGTACTTGATCCGTGGAAACTGAAAGTGACGCATCTTCCTAAAGAGGAGCATGTACGAGTGGGGACAGAGGCGGTGCTTGAAGAACTTCGGAAGTTGGTACCGTAGTTAGGGAGAGGGGATCGCCTTTTTGTACAACTCGATAAATTTCTTCGCAATCACATTCCAGTCATTCTCTTTTGCATAACTTCTTCCTCGCTCTCCAAGCTTTTTTGCAAGTGCTTCATCATCCAGAAGCCGCAAGACACTGCGTGTGATTCCCGGAACATCTCCATCCGGCACAATCAGTCCAGTCTCATTCTCTACGACAGCATCTCGGATGCCTCCTGCATCCGTTGCAACGATCGGTTTGCCGCATGCACTCGCTTCCAGATAAACGATCCCGAATCCTTCGAACTTGTTTCGGTCT
>VGKZ01000127.1 GCA_016866815.1 Candidatus Peregrinibacteria bacterium
GGCAGCAGTCAGCGAAGATTGCATCGCGTCATGCGCCGTTTTCGGTCCGTGCGAATGGCGTCGGTACATTCGGGAACAGGGGAGAAGACTTTGTTCTCTATCTCGATGTCGCGTTCAGCGATGAGCTGGCGCGTGTGAAGAAATCCTGTCCGTGGAGCGACGGTAAACCCTTTCACCCCCACATCACGATTGCCCGAATCCGTCACCCGCAGAAGTTTGCCGTGCATAGGAAAAAAATTATGAAGGTCATGGGAAATGTCTCGTTCGAGGTCCTGTTCGATTGCCTGCGGCTCTATGCAGAGGTAGAAGGTCAGAAACAGACGCCGTTGCAGGATTTTGCATTTACTCTACACACCACGTCACATCTCACTCCTCCTCACGAACTTCCTTCTTCGACATCTCGAGGAGCCTCTTCCGAACCCCGCCGATGAATGGTCCGAAGACGGTCTGCAGGATGCTCGCGGTGAGCGGTTGCAGATTTTCGTATTCCGCGGATTTCCTGTGCTGCTCGCAGTATCGCTGCAGGATGAAGGTCGCGAGCTGGAGAACCGTTCCGTCGATGTTGCGGTCGTCGATCAGGAGTTTCATCAGGATTTTCTCCGGTTCGCGGGAGAGTACCATCTGCATTCGTGTGATCCAGACGACGATATCGTGATTCGTTCCCGCATCCAGCTCTCCTCCGCTCGTCAGTGCGATTTCGCTTCCACCCGGACGAACGGCATCGTTCACCATGTCTTCGGCGGTCTTTCCCATGGTTTCACCGAGGTACTCTTTCACTTCCTGCATGCTGACCTCGTGAATGAGCGACAGCATCGCAAGAATGAAAATGCTCGGACAGTCCCGGGCGACCAGACGCGCAATCAGTGTAAAGAGGTGCGCATTCTGCTGGTCACTGAGAAACTGCATGATGATCTGCGCCACCTTGTCGTCTTTCTTCTTCGCTTTCTTCTCCTCTCTGCGGATCTGCTGCATCGCGGCGGCTGCAGCCGCGAATCGTTGCTTCGCCTCCTCCGATAGCTGCTCGGAAGCGCTGCCACCGCCTTCCTGCGGCATGCCGATATCGAGACCGCCCATTTCGGACATAGGTGCATGGTAGTCGAGTACGATGGAATTTCCAAAAAAACCGGGAGTGCACGAGGCAATCCCGGAAGTGCAGGGGGGGCGATTTGAACACCCAACCTCTCCATCCAAGCGGCTGCAATGGCTTCGTAGGTCTGGCAGAAGCCAAATACATCCGGACGGAGTGCTCTCCCAATTGAGCTACCCCCGCAGCAGTGCGCACACTGTAAAGAATGCCGGCGTACCTGAAAGTACTTTCGTGACTTTTTACTACGCCTTCGCCGGCTGCACGTGCACCAGTGTTGCGCGCTCGCGGCGGCCGTCAAATTTCTCCAGGCGCTTCTCGCTGAAGGCGACGACACCGTCAATCTCCGCGTGGATCGTCCAGTCTTTGCCGAGGAAGGTGTTCTTTCCCGGGCGGTACCAGAATCCCTTCTGGCGGATGAGAATCTCTCCGGCACGCACTGCCTGACCGCCGAAGCGCTTTACGCCACGGCGTTTGGCAACGGAATCTCGTCCGTTCTGGGTAGAGCCACCGGCTTTCTTATGTGCCATACCGGGGGATTTTAGGGGTTTTTACGCTGTTTGCAAGGAAAACGAAGGGGACTCTGAGTCCGCGGATTCCGGCAATTCTGACGGGAAAAGTACGCAGACAATTGCGGTTTGGCATTTCGTAGCTATAATTCATTGCGCTTTGGATACGACGCGGGGTGGAGCAGCCTGGTAGCTCGCGAGGCTCATAACCTCGAGGTCGCTGGTTCAAATCCAGCCCCCGCAACCAATAAAGCTTTTGAATTACGTCGCTGGTTCAAACCTGCCTGCCGGCAGGCAGGTCCAGCCCCC
>VGKZ01000128.1 GCA_016866815.1 Candidatus Peregrinibacteria bacterium
GCGGGGGTATCACCACACTCGACTTTGGTGATATCTATCTCGGCGTGGAGGAACTCATTGGCGAAGCCATGCTACGGCTTTCTCCCGATGAGTACGCTCAGGTGCAACTGCATACCAAGTATGTGCCGGATATAGGCATTCTTACGACACACGGACCGGAGAATGTCCGCGCGATCATCGACCGTTCCCGTGTCCGCCTTGGTGTCGATACTCTGGGCATGGTTCAGTTTCACTGGTGGGACTACGACGTGCCGGGATATGTAGATGCCCTGCGCCACATTCACGATCTTCGTGAGGAGCAGAAGCTGCGCCTTGTCGGCGTCACAAACTTCGATGTTCTTCGCATGCAGGAGTTTGCAGATGCGGGCCTGGCGCCGGCGGCTATCCAGCTGCAGTATTCACTCTTGGACCGCCGTCCGGAAAAAGGTATGACGCAGTTCTGCCGCGAGCATGGTATAGGCATGTTGTGCTATGGAACCGTGGCAGGGGGTTTCCTTTCGGAGCGGTACCTTGGGCAGCCGGAGCCGCAGCCACCCTATGCAAACCGTTCACTGGTGAAGTACAAGCTCATCATCGACGAGTTCGGCGGATGGGAGCTGTTGCAGCAACTGCTTCGTACTCTTCATGCTATTGCGGAAAAACATGGAGCGTCCGTCGCAAGTATCGCTTCAGCATACGTTCTGTCGCGCCCACAGGTGGCCAGCGTTATCGTGGGTGCGCGTGACAGCAGTCATCTGGAGGAGCATCGTCAGATTGCTTCCATTGTTTTGGACGATCGTGATCACAAGCAGATTGCTGCTGTCCTAGACCGGGCCTATGATCTGCCGGGGGATGTCTATGATCTCGAGCGCAATGATCCCCAGCACTCCGGCATCATGCATAAGGCGAATAATGCCAAATAGCCAAAAATACGACATTTGCTTTATGGATGGAAGGGACTCCGTTATACTGACTGCAGTTCCTTCCCTCCACCGCCGCTTTACTCTGCTGGGTTTACGTAGGAATCCTCTGATACAGAGGATTGGTATGTGAATCCACAACAGTGAAGGAAAGCGTTGGAGGTAAGGGTTTCATCCCTTTCTCAACTTTACTATGTTCGGTTTAGGCAAAAAAGACGGCGCGACAGCGATCGCTCCGCAGAGAGAATATTCGGTCGATCTCGGTGACCAGAAGCTCGTTTTCAAGACGGGCATGCTCGGTAACCAGGCCAATGCTACGGTCCTCTGCCAGTCCGGTGACACGGTGTGCATGGGCAATGTCACCGTCAGCAAGACCGCGCGCGAAGGTGTCGACTTCCTCCCGTTGCAGGTCGTGTATCAGGAGAAGTACTACGCCGGAGGCAAGATTGCAGGCTCCCGGTTCCGCAAGCGCGAAGGCCGTCCCAGTGACGACTTCGTTCTGCTTGGACGCATCGTCGACCGCGGGCTTCGCCCGATGTTCGCGAAGACCATCCACAATGACATTCAGGTCTTCTGCACGGTGCTCTCGTACGACTTCGAGAACGACCACAGCGTTGCTGCTGCCAATGCGGCGAATCTCGCCGTTGCCATCAGTGATTGCCCCTGTGACGGACCTCTCGGTTCGGTGCGCGTTGGTCTCATCGGAGGAGAGCTGGTACTCAACCCTTCCCGCGAAGCTTCCCTGAAGAGTGATTTGGATCTCTTCGTCACTGCTTCGCTGGAGAAGATTGTCATGATCGAAGCCGGAGCCAACCAGGTTCCGGAGGCGGACATTCTCCGCGCCATTGAGTTCGGCAAGAAGTGGGCGCAGAAAATCGCCAAG
>VGKZ01000129.1 GCA_016866815.1 Candidatus Peregrinibacteria bacterium
GAGTTTCGGTTGCCACTCCCAGGGCGTGAAGGCCTCGCTGTAGAGGTCATGCAGGGTCTTTCCGTCCCAGAGTGTCCCACCACCAATCTGAAATTCTGGTCTATCCGATTTTAGGGTAATGGTATCGGCGGTGTAGGTTTGAATTTTTACTGCATCGGCGCCTGCATCTTTCATCGCATAGATGATCTCCACTGCTTTCTCGTAGCTTTGGTTATGGTTCCCCGACATCTCCGCGATGATGTAGGCAGGCTGCCCCGCCCCCACTTCCCTGCCATGGATGAGAATGGTGTTCTTCATGATGTAATCGTATGCCGATTGAGCAGAAAATGCAGCGCACCGTCGGATGTGGGCGATTGTTCTTTACCCATCCCTTTAAAGAGTCCTGCAGAAGCCGCATTCTCCGGCTTTACATAAGCATGAATTGCCGCGTTGGGGAAAGCCCTGAGGTAAGCCAGAACTCCGAGCCGGACGAGCTCCTTCGCAAATCCCTTGCCACGGTGTGAGGGTGCCACGGTGATCGAGAGGATCGTCTCTTCGTTCTTCTCCTCGAACCGAATCACCCCTGTAGGCACATCATCACTGTCGCATCCGATCCAAATCCGAGTCGTATCCTCCGACAATTTTTTGTGGAGCCAGGCTGTGTGTTCTTCCCAGGGGATGAGCTTCGCTGAAAACGATGCCTTCCGTACGTCAGCATCATTCGTCCATTCATGAAGCAGTTTCGCGTCACTCATTCGCACGGTTCGGAGAAAAATTTTGTCTCCGGTTATCGCTCGAAGCAGGCGAGGAGCGCCACAACCGTCGACGAGCGATCTCCCTGCAATGACCATGCCGTCGCGCTTTTTTTGATCTTCGATGAGTGCTTGCACATGCTTTCTTAGTACTCCAGGTTTGCAATCCTGAAGCCATCCAAGGCACTCCGTTGCGCCCTGCTTTGCGATGCCTTCCGCAAGCCCCTTTTGGTTCTCCGCAATGATCACCGTGATAGCAGGCACTCCCATGAAGGCAGATTCGTAGGTTGTGGAACCGCCGGCACTTACGACGATATCGGACGTTGCTAGTGCAGTCGGCATGTTGTGCACGTCTCTCTTAAGAGAGATATGCATGTGGTCTCTCGTGAGTGATTCAAGTTCTTCCCCGTGCGGGTTGCTTGCGCCGACAAGTGCCGTAATCGAAAGCGAAGGCATTTCTTTCAATGCATTTAGCACCCAGGCCGTTGCGTTCGGCGGATCACCACCACCGAATGTTACAAGAATTCGAGATGCCATCTCTGAAGTCCCCGATGGCTCACCTTTCCATTCGCGGAATTCTCTGCGCAGAAGTGCATAGGAAGGGCCGAGGAGCAACAGTGCAGAGTGCGAAATTTTTCCTTCGTAGAGAGCAGGAGCTGCGCCAATGTTTTGATTCAGAACAATCGTTGCGTGGTAATGCTTACTTGAGCCGTAATCATCAATTATGAGGAGCCGCAGCCCAGCATCCACGACGCCCTTTTGATACTCCTCTCCGAATGCGTACCCGTCGGCAATGACCCAGCTCGCTCCAATCGCGCTTGCTATGGCTATGGTCTCCTTCACATCTTCGGCACTTCCAGCAGTTGCATGAGTCATCTGTATCCTCACATCCTCCTCTTGGAAACGCTTCAGGATCCCCTCCGGCATCTCTTTTGTGACGAGGGTTGCCTCGTCTCCCAGCTCTCGAATGGCTTCGGCAAGGGCCAGGCAGCGCATGGCATGGCCTGTGCCGATTGCTTGACTTGCATCTGTGCGAAAAAGAAGTCGGTA
>VGKZ01000130.1 GCA_016866815.1 Candidatus Peregrinibacteria bacterium
AGAACCAAACTCCCAACACTGGAATATGCCATGGCTGCGCTGCGGACTGCTCCCGAGATCGTCTGCGGTGATGATGAGACGGCGCATGCACCGAGTGTAACACCAACACAGACCTCAATGAGGGAACTATGCCGGGAGAACCACGGTTCCCTCGGGTGTCTCCTTCTCGACCTTCATGCCGACGACGTCACCCTTGCGGGCATCGATGACCGGAATGTGTTCGATCTGGAGGGACGTCACGCGCTGTACCTCTTCCGACGTACCGCGCTTGAGGAGAACGGTATCGCCGATGCGGAGAGGCTTATTGAGATCAACGATCGCAACGCCGATCTTGTCGTAGTAGTGAACGACCTTGCCGATCAGACGTGCCTGCACCGCCTGTGCTGCTCTGGAGATCTCTCTGGCGCTGACTTTGCGGGCGAGCTTCTTCTTGGCGGGCTTCTTCGTTGCTTTCACCTTCTTCACCTTGCGTGCCTTCACCCTGGTCACCTTCTTCTTTTTGGCCTTGGCTGACTTACGGGCGTTCTTTTTGCTCTTCATAGATGTTGGAGGGGTAGAGAGATTATCCTCGAAACTACCCTCATGGGATGCGAAGCACAAGAGAGCATTTGGCACGGCTATACGAACCGTATTCGATGATCCTCACGATTTTCTATCCACAAACCGAAGTGCGTGTTGTGGCAACTGCCTTCCGCACTTCGTTCCTGCACCGCTTCGAACATGTGCGACAAGAGGGATCTTTCAGGCATTCCCCGCATGCAAACCCCTGCTTTCCACATCTGCAATGAACACGAATGCTGCCGGCCAGCCCGCAGTGCGGGCAGAGGCCATAGACGTCCGACGGCCGGAGCTCTTGATTCACTGCGACGCGGTAGTCGAACACGAAGCACTCGCCTTCGAAATGCTTATGCGGAAATTTCTCCAGGTACCCGAGGATGCCGCCTTCGAGTTGATAGACATTGTCATATCCCTGCGATTCCATTTCGAGGAGTGCCTTCTCACAGCGAATACCACCCGTGCAGTACATCAGAATTTTTTTGTCCTTCGGCAGCTTCGCCTTTTCGACGAATGCAGGAAATTCCCCGAAGGAATCCGTGCCACAGTCGATGGCACCGCGGAATTTGCCGATCGAGTATTCGTACGAGTTCCGGGTATCAACGAGCACAACGTCTTCCTGTTCAAGGGTCTTCTCCCACTCTTCCGGTGACAAGTGCCTGTGCCTGCCCTGCGGCCGGACATCGGGCTTCTTCAGGCCGACAATCTCCGGTTTGATCTTCACACTAAAACGCCGGAACACGCTCCTCGGTGCCGTACTGTCTTTGAAGACGATGTGTCCGAAGCGTTCGGTGAGCATCGCTTTCCATTCAGCAATGGCTTCGGGCGATCCGCAGACCGTCGCATTGATTCCCTCCGTCGCAATCAACGTCAGTCCTTCCAGTCCGCGGCGTTTTCCAAAGTTGAGAAGCTCCGTTCTCAGCACACCAAGCCCGCTCTCCCCGATGGGAAAGAAGGCATAGCAGGAAGTGATAGAAAAGACTCCCATGGCACAAGTATACTGGTAAGATGCCCACGTATGGCAACTATCAAGCGAGCTTTGGCAAGTACCCCTTTCTTAAGACACATTGCTAGGAATGAGGAATCGTGTCGTTTCGTAGCGTAGGGTAAACGTCTGCGGTGGCATCCTGAGCGCGGTGTGGATACGGTCGGTGTTGTAGGAATGGA
>VGKZ01000131.1 GCA_016866815.1 Candidatus Peregrinibacteria bacterium
AGCGCCGATGATGAGAAAAGTGGGTAGTCGCATTGTTCCGAAATTTTCGCTTCGGTAGTATATCCCCGATGCGCAAAGATTTCGCAATCGGAAGTCGAAAAATCGGTGACGGTCACCCTCTTTTTATCATCGCGGAGTGCGGCATCACCTGTAACTACGATCTCGATATTACAAAGAAGCTGATCGATGTAACGGCAGAAGCCGGCGCGGATGCAATCAAATTCATTTTCTGGTTTCCGGATGAGATCATGTGCGACAAGACCGTGACGACGACGTACCAGACGGTGCGCGGTCCGGAAGTCGTGAATATGTATGACCGGTTCAACTCACTCCGGTTCACGCTCGACGAATGGAAGGAGGTGAAAACCTATGCCGACAAGAAAGGCGTCATTGTCTTCTCTACGGTCAACTCGCCGAGCGGCATTGAATACGCGGAGGCACTGAAGCTGGACGCCTATAAACTGAGTTCGTGGGATTACAACGATCTCCCGCTCTGGAAGAAGGTTGCGGAAATCGGCAAACCGATGCTGATTGATACGGGTCCTGTCTTCACGGAGGACGTGGCGAAGGTCATGAAGATCATGAAGGATGCAGGCAATGATCAGAGTTTGCTCCTCCATTGTTTCCACACGGGCATCCCGGCGGAGATGAACATGCGTGCCATTCCATACATGCGTGAGACGTTCGATACGCTCGTTGGTTTTTCCGCAACGGACACTGACGACACAATGGATATTGTCGCCGTCTCACTCGGAGCGTGCGTACTGGAAAAAAGAATCACATTGGACCGGTCTCTTCCCGGTCACCATCATGTTCTCTCGAAGCTGCCCGATGAATTTTCGAAGTACGTGAGGGCTATGCGCGATGTTCATGCATCACTGGGAACCTTTGGACTGAACCCCAGTGCCAACGATCTGAAGGAACGCAAGAAGCATTTTCGGCATCTTGTTGCCAATACAGATTTGAAAGCAGGTACGGTCCTCACCGCAGACATGCTTGCCAGCAAGCGAGGCGAGTATGACGTATCCCCCGAGCACATCGGCAAATTTATCGGAGCCACACTGAAACGCGATTTGAAGGAAAACGAATCCATTCTCCTCACGGATGTCTAAGTCACTCGCCATCATTCCGGCGCGTGGGGGATCGAAGCGGTTTCCCGGCAAGAACACGGCGCTTTTCCGTGGCAAGCCGCTCGTCGAGCATGCTATCGATGTCGCTCGCGAAAGTGGTGTATTCGCTGCCATCTGCGTCTCATCCGATGATCCGCAGGTCTTGAGCATAGCGAAGAGCAAGCAGGTCGATATCATTCATGAGCGCCCTGCGGATCTCGCGACGGATACCGCGCAGTTGAAAACCGTTTGCCAAACGGTTCTTGAGGGAAATCCAGGGTACGATTCCTTCGGATTACTCATTCCCGTCAGTCCGCTCAGGACGCCGGAGGACATTCGCAAGGCCCATGCACTTCTCCAGTCGAAGGATGTCAATACTGTCCTCAGTGTTGTGCGTTACACGCATTCACCGCTGCGGTCATTCTGTCTGAGAGACGGTTACATGCACACTTTTTTCGGCAAGGAGTTCATGAAGCCCGATCAACAACTGACGCCGCTCTACTGGCATGACGGTACCGTGGTTTTCTGCAAGACCAATTCTTTTCTGAAAGAGAATGATTTCTGCGGCACAGGGACGGTC
>VGKZ01000132.1 GCA_016866815.1 Candidatus Peregrinibacteria bacterium
GCATCATTCGTCACGGCCTACATTTTCGGAGAGATCACCGTACTCGGCATGGGCGCCGACGGACTCTGGATAGTGCTCGGCGAAGCGGCCGGTGCGTTCCTTCTCGTCCTCGGTATCACGGCCGTTGTGGACGGAAGAGTCCAGTCCGAGGCTTCGGGTCTGACCATCGGTTCATCCCTTCTCCTCGGCATTCTGGTCGCCGCGCATTTCAGTGCCGGCATCCTGAATCCCGCCGTTGCGGTGGGACTTGGATCCATCTCGCTCTCGTACCTCATCGGACCGGTGATCGGCGGCATCGCCGCTGCGCAGCTCTCGATGCTGTGGAAGAAGAAAAAGTAGCAGTACCCCGGTCGTGATAGCATAGGCGCATGAAGAATCCCTACCGCGAGCTGTTTCAGGCGATGAATGAGGCCGATATACAGTATCTGGTCGTCGGCGGTGTGGCGGTGAATCTCCATGGGTATTCCCGTTTTACCGGTGACCTGGATATTTTGCTTGCGCTCAATACAAGCAATCTCGATCGGCTGGCCTTGCTCATGGAACGCGAAGGTTTCATTCAGCGTCTTCCCGTTGATGTGCAGCTTCTATCGGATCGGAAACAGGTACAGCAGTGGATTGTCGATAAAGGTATCACTGCGTATACATTCATTGATCCGAAACTCCCTCAGTTCAGTATGGATATCATCATAGGCGAATCGCTGGATTTCGAATCCTATGATCGTAAGAGACTCGTTCTGGATGTCGGTGATTTGCCGATTCCCGTGGTTTCCATCGATGACCTTATTGGAATGAAACAACGGGCAAATCGGAAAAAAGATATCGAAGATGTTGCTGCTTTGCTAGAATTGAAAGGTCTATGAAGCCATCAGCACAAGATTTAGGCTTGGACATGGATTACCTGAAGCGTTGCAAGCAAACAACGCCGGAGCAGCGTTTTGCCTGGTTGGCGGCTGCGTGGGACTTCGCAGCGTCTGCTGAGCAAGCGCAGAAAAAATCCAAGACACGGACTTCGCGCAAGAACTAAGCGTCCGTTGAATGGCAGTGATCCTTATTCTTCGCCGATGAATCCTCCCGACTGCAGTTCGTAGAAGTGGCGGTACATGCCTCCTTCTCTCTTCAGGAGTTCACGGTGCGTTCCCTGTTCGACGATGCGTCCTTCATCGAGCACGATGATGCGGTCGACTTTCTTGATCGTCGAGAGCCGGTGGGCGATGACGATTGTCGTGCGTCCTTCCATCAGGTAACCGAGCGCTTCCTGAATGTATTTTTCCGAGAGTGAGTCCAGGCTGCTCGTTGCTTCATCGAGGACGAGGATTGGTGCATTTGCGAGAATGGCGCGCGCGATGGCAACACGCTGGCGTTCGCCGCCGGACAGTTTGATGCCGCGTTCACCGACGAGCGTGTCGTAGCCGCGCGGCAGGCGATCGATGAATTCCGCTGCATGCGCCAGCTTTGCGACGTGGCGTACTTCTTCATCCGTTGCGTTCGTACGTCCGTAGGAGATGTTCTCGCGGATCGTCCGGTGGAAGAGCACCGGGTCCTGCGGTACGAGACCGACAGAGGTGCGCAGGCTTGCCTGCGTCACCGTGGCAGGTACCCCATATCTTAGACACACTCTAGACAACTTCCCCCGAAAGATATGGGCAAACCACATCGCATTGCTCCCGACGTGAAGGAGCAGATTCT
>VGKZ01000133.1 GCA_016866815.1 Candidatus Peregrinibacteria bacterium
CCAGCCGGTCACCCACCATTCCTGCCTGTTCCCGCAGCGCGAGGAGCAGCAAAATACCTGCGGTAATTTGCACGGTTCCGCCGATGAGACGCTCGGTCTCCGGTGAAAGCCCGAGGCCGGCTCCGGATGATTTCCGGCGCTTCGATGTCGATCTGCGTCGTCTGCGCACGAATGTGAGTATACCAGAGTTTTTCTGCAGGAAAAGCATGCGTTTAGTCCTGCTGTGACCATTGGTGCAATTCGTTTATCCAGTCAATGCCGTCCTGTCTGCTCGTGCACAAACCATCGATCAGCAGCAGAGAGTGGACATAGGATGCAACCGCTTCCCGGATTTGTTCCACGTCGGGCTTCCTCCGCAGCATTCTGCGGACGCATTCCATTAGCGTTTCGGTGCGGGATCTTTCCCGGAGCAGTCGGAGCTTCGTTGCGATCATTGCGTAGTATCCTCCGTTTTCATCCATGTCCCCCTCAAACAGGGCGATCTTTCCAGTCCGGTATCCTCTCTGTCCAATCTCTGGAATTTTTTTTCGATGGATCTCACTGAGCACCCTGGCGATTGCCTGGTTCCGGATGCTTTCATTGAACAATACTGCCGTCTCCGAAATGCGGTGAATACGTTCAAGCGGGCAGCGTCCGATGACGGAGAGTTCCCCGATTTCGCCGGAGCCGTACTGGAGATGCAGTTCCGTCTCATCCGCCATCTTCTCTCGGTGTGGATCCACGGCGCGGAATAAATCCTCCGCCGTGGCAAGTTTTCTGGGCATAGAAACAGTATGGTTTTTTCGGGAGTCTTTCGCAAAGCTTCTGTACAATTTCGGAGTGAAGATTCTGATTTTTGGAGCAAAGGGCTACATCGGGAGGCTTTTTCTCTCCGCCTACCCGGGTGCGGTGTGCCCGGATGCCGACATTGCAGATCCTGAAGCCGTTTCTGAAGCACTCGATGCACACCATCCCGACATCGTCATCAATTGTGCAGGGAAGACTGGCAGGCCCAATGTCGATTGGTGCGAGGATCACAAGGAGGAGACGCTCCGGAGCAATGTCACGGGTCCGCTGGTTCTGCTCGATGCATGCGGCAAGCGCGGTATCTACTGGGCGCACATCGGCTCAGGATGCATATACGAAGGAGATGCTAAGCATCCATTTACCGAACAGGATCCTCCGAATTTCACCGGGAGTTTCTACTCGAAGACGAAGGCATGGAGCGATCAAATTCTGCAGAACTTCCCCGTACTGTTGCTTCGTATTCGTATGCCGTTCGATGCGACGAAGGATCCAAGAAATCTTCTGATGAAGATCAGTAAGTACCAGCGTGTTCTCGATGTCGAAAATTCCCTGACGTATCTTCCCGATTTTCTTTCAGCAGCAAAGACGCTCATTGCGATGAGGAAAGTCGGCCCCTACAACATCGTCAACAGGGGTACGATTTCCCCCTACAGAATCATGGAGATGTATAAGCAGACTGTTGATCCCTCCTGCAGCTTCACGCGTCTGACCGTTGAGGACCTCAAGAATGTCACCAAGGCTCCGAGGAGCAATTGCGTCCTGTCGACACTCAAGCTCGAGAGGGAGGGGATTCCCATTCGGCCCGTAGAGGATGCCGTTTCAGAGGCCCTGAAGGCTCTTAAAACGCAGTGAATTATGTAATTGCTTAA